>JBQGOU010000123.1:0-6894 GCA_052086865.1 Cellulomonadaceae bacterium | reverse complement strand
ATCGTCTGCCCGTGCTCGCCCTGCCCGCCGGCCGCCAGCTCCGCGAGGACCGGAACCAGCACGCGTGCACGCGAGAGAGCGTCGACCACCGCGATCAACGCCGTCGGATCTGCGCGGAACGCCTCGAGCGCGGCAGCGAGCGCGGGCTCGGCGGTGCCGTCGTCGCCCGCAAACGGGTTGGACTTGAGGTTGCGCCCCTCCCAGGGGACGCCCGAGGAGTCGGCGGTCACGGCCGGCCTGCGACGTCCAACGCCTCGGGCAGGGTGAAGGCGCCGGCGTACAGTGCCTTGCCGACGATCGCGCCCTCGACGCCGTCCGGCACGAGCTCGCGCAGCACAGCGAGGTCGTCGAGGCTCGAGATTCCCCCCGACGCGACGACCGGGGCGTCGGTGCGCTCCGCCACCTGACGCAGCAGCTCGACGTTGGGGCCGCGCAGCGTCCCGTCCTTCGTGACGTCCGTCACGACGTAGCGGGCGCAGCCCGCGCGTTCCAGGCGCTCAAGAACCTCCCAGAGGTCTCCTCCGTCCCGGGTCCAGCCACGCGCGGCCAGGGTCGTGCCGCGCACGTCGAGACCGACGGCGATCTGGTCGCCGTGGGCGTCGATCACCCGGGCGGTCCACTCGGGGTTCTCCAGCGCGGCGGTGCCGAGGTTGACCCGGGTGCACCCCGTGGCAAGGGCCCGGGCAAGGGACTCATCGTCGCGGATTCCGCCCGAGAGCTCCACGTTCACGTCGAGCCGGCCGACCACGTCGGCCAGGAGCTCGGCGTTGCTCCCCCGGCCGAACGCGGCGTCGAGGTCGACGAGGTGCACCCACTCGGCGCCGCCCGACTGCCAGTCGAGGGCCGCAGAGAGCGGGTCACCGTAGGAGGTCTCGGAGCCGGCCTCGCCCTGGACCAGGCGGACGGCCTGACCGTCGGCGACGTCGACGGCGGGCAGGAGGACGAGGCGGTCAGTCATGGCTTCCTCTCGGTTCCGGCGCCCAGGAGGGCGACGGGTGCGGATGCGTGGCCGGTGTGCGGCCGGCGGGATCAGACGAGCGTGGCGACCCAGTTGGCGAGCAGCTGGGCTCCGGCGTCCCCGGACTTCTCGGGGTGGAACTGGGTGGCGGACAGCGGGCCGTTCTCGACGGCGGCCACGAACGGCCCACCGTGGTCGGACCAGGTCACCAGAGGCGGGCGGAACCGGCTGTCGGCCGGCTCGTCCTGCCCCAGGGTGAACGTGCGGGCGGCGTAGGAGTGCACGAAGTAGAACCGTTCGTCGGCCACCTCGTCGAACAGGATGCTCTCCGCAGGCGGCGCCACGGTAGCCCAGCCCATGTGCGGCACCACGGGCGCCTCCAACCGGTCCACGAGACCGGGCCACTCCCCCAGGCCTTCGGTGTGCACCCCGTGCTCGTCACCCGCCTCGAACATGACCTGCATGCCGACGCAGATCCCCAGGACGGGACGGCCTCCGGCCAGACGACGTTCGATGATCTGGTCCCCGCGCACCTGGCGCAGACCTGCCATAACGGACGCGAACGCGCCCACCCCGGGCACGAGCAGACCGTCGGCGTTCTCCGCGGCGGACCGGTCCGAGGTCAGCTCGACGTCCGCGCCGACCCGTTCGAGTGCGCGCACGGCGGAGCGGACATTGCCGAATCCGTAGTCGAGGACGACGACGCTGGGCGTTCCGGTCATCAGAGCCGAGCCGACGTCAGCCGCAGGCGAGCCGGGAACGGTCCCGCCGTCACGGCTGCTTCCGAGCCTTGCGGGCGAGCGCGCCGAGCTGGCGCATGGCACGGAAACGGGACATCCCGACGCTGGTGAGGACACCGTCGATCTCGTCCAGGTCCCGGGTTCCGGTGACCAGGTCCTCGAGCTCGGCCGGGGCGCCGTCGAGCACGAGGCCTGCGGGCAGCTCTGCCGTCCGTTCGCCGTTCTCCCACCGGGCCGCGCTCAGCTGTGACTCGCGGCGTTCGATGAGCACGACGGGGACCGTCTTGAGGAGCTCGGAGATCGCCGCTGCCGCGCGCTCGGGACCGCCTGCGGACAGCTCGCGGCACGATGCCACGGCCCCGATGGGCGTGGGAAAGGCGTCGACGGGAACCTTCGCGAGCGCACAGGCCGCCACGAGCGGCTCAGCGCCGGCGACCTGGGTGATGATCAGGGCCAGCGACGGCTCGGCGTCGTCCGTGAGGCCGGAGAGGTCGTCGGGGACGGTCAGGTCCTCAGGCAGCTCGTCGCCGCTCACAGCGCGCCCTTGGTGGACGGAACGCCTTCGACGCGCGGGTCCGGGGCGATCGCGAAGCGCAGCGCACGGGCGAACGCCTTGAACTGCGCCTCGACGATGTGGTGCGGATCGCGGCCGGTGAGCACCGTGAGGTGCAGGCAGATGCCCGCGTGGTAAGCGATGGACTCGAAGACGTGGCGGGTGAGGGAACCGGTGAAGTGACCGCCGATCAGGTGGTACTCCTGGCCCGCAGGTTCGCCGTCGTGCACGAAGTACGGACGCCCTGAGACGTCGACGACGGCGCGGGCGAGCGCCTCGTCCAGCGGCACGTAGGCGTCGGCGAAGCGCGAGATCCCGGCCTTGTCCCCGAGCGCCGTGCGCAGGGCCTCGCCGAGAGCGATCGCCGTGTCCTCGACCGTGTGGTGCACGTCGATGTCGGTGTCGCCGGTCGAGCGGACCGTGAGGTCGATCAGCGAGTGCTTGCCGAGCGCGGTGAGCATGTGGTCGTAGAAGGGCACCGTCGTCGAAATCTCGGTGCGGCCACGGCCGTCGAGGTCGAGCTCGACGAGGACGCTCGACTCGGACGTGGTGCGTTCCACACGTGCGGTCCGGTGCCTGCTTCGCTCCGTCACAGTCCTGCTACCTCCACCAGTGCGGCGCGGAACGCCGCCATCTCCTCGCCGGTCCCGATCGAGACCCGCAGCCATCCGTCCGGACCAGTCTCCCTGATCAGCACCTCGCGCTCCAACAGACCCTGCCAGACGGCGTGCCTGTCCGCGAAGCGTCCGAAGAGCACGAAGTTCGAGTCGGAGTCGGCCGCCTCCAGCAGCCGGCCGTCGTGGCGCTGCCCGCGCAGCCAGGCGACCGTCTCGTCGCGGCGTTCACGCAGCTCGGCGACGCGGGCGAGCAGGGTGGCCGAGTGTTCGAGGGCCGCACGGGCCACCGCCTGAGTGACGGCCGAGAGGTGGTAGGGCAGGCGGACCACGCGCAGCGCGTCCACGAGGTCGCTCGATGCGGCGAGGTAGCCGACGCGGGCGCCCGCGAGCGCGAAGGCCTTGGACATCGTGCGGCTCACGGCCAGGTTCGGGTAGTCCGCGAGCAGCTCGAGCGCGGACGGCACGCCGGCGCGGCGGAACTCGGCGTAGGCCTCGTCGACGACGACGACGGCGGGAGCCCCGTCCACGTCGGCCTCGAGTGCGGCGTCGCAGACCGCGCGGACGGTGGCCGCGGGCAACGAGGTGCCGGTCGGGTTGTTGGGGCTGGTCAAGATGATGATCGACGGCCGGTGCTCGCGCACCGCCGCGACGGCCGTGTCCGCGTCGAGGGTGAAGTCGGCCTCCCGGCGCCCGACGACCCAGGCGGTGTGGGTGTCGCGCGCGTACTCGGGGTACATCGAGTAGGTGGGGGCGAAGGAGATCGCGGTACGCCCCGGGCCGCCGAAGGCCTGCATCAGGTGCAGCATGACCTCGTTCGAACCGTTCGCCGCCCAGATCTGCTCAGGCGCAAGGCCTACACCGGACTCCCTCGCCAGGTAGGTGGCGAGGTCCTCGCGCAGCGCCGGGAAGTCCCGGTCCGGGTAGCGGTTAAGGCCGCGCGCTGCCTCGGCGACGGCGCGTGTGATCGAGTCCACGACGGCGTCGTTGGGCGCGTACGGGTTCTCGTTGACGTTCAGCAGGTTCGCGACATGGAGCTGCGGTGCGCCATAGGGCGCGATCCCCTGCAGCTCGGGGCGGATCGGCAGCGCGGTCGGTGCGGGTTCGCTCGTCACGGGCCGATTCTAGAGCGTGCCGGACCGGGGGCAGGCGGTGCTTTCAGGTGCTGGGACGCGGACGGGACGGAACCGGTGCCCGTCCGTCCACACCTCCGGCGCCCGTGTCGCCGCGTGTCGGTGACGCTCCGTAGTGTGGGGGGATGAGCGAAGCCGACCGTCCCGACGATCCTGACCGGCCTGCGGCGACCCCGCGGTGGGGCGCAGAAATCGACTGGTCGAAGCTGGAAGGCCGGCGACGGCCGGCCGTCGTGGACGACCAACCGGCGTGGGGTACCTCATCCTTTGACGCCCGCGACCTCGTTGCGCAGGACGAGGCGTCCCCGGAGCTGCCGCGGCCTGCGGGCCCCACCGGGGCGAGTGTCGGCCCGGCGGGCGCCAGCGCCCGTGCCGGTGCCAGTGCGGCCGCGAGCCCCGCTGAGTCCCGGCCCGTGGATGCGCGTCCGGCTGACGCACCTCCCGCCGACGCGGGCCCTGCTCACGCACCACCCGCCGCGGCACGCCCGGTCGTGGACCCCCCGGTGCAGGAGCGTGCCTACGACGACGAACCTCCTATCGAGGAGCCGCCGTTCGACGAACCGCCCTACGACGACGAACCACCCTACGGCGAGCCGCCCTTCGACGAGCCGCCCTATGGCGAGCCGGCCGTCTCTCGCCCGGCGGCGTCCCGGCCCGCGCCCATCACCGGCTCGGCCCGGGAGGAGCTGCGACCCGAGGCCGAGGCGGCGTTGCGCCGTTTGGTCGGGCGCGAGGACGCACGTCTGCGCGAGGACCAGTGGCGCGCCATCGAGGCTCTGGTCGCGGACCGCCGTCGGGCGCTCGTGGTGCAGCGCACCGGCTGGGGCAAGTCGGCGGTGTACTTCGTGGCCACGTCGTTGCTCCGGGCCCGGGGATACGGGCCGACCGTGATCATCTCCCCTCTGCTGGCACTGATGCGCGACCAGATCGCAGCGGCCGGACGGGCCGGGGTGCGCGCCGTGACGATCAACTCGGCGAACGTGACCGAGTGGGACCAGATCCACGAGCAGATCGCTCGGGGCGAGGTCGACGTGCTGCTCTGCTCACCCGAGCGTCTGAACAACCCCGACTTCCGTGACCGGGTGCTGCCGCGACTCTCCGCAAGCGCCGGGCTCGTGGTGATCGACGAGGCGCACTGCATCTCCGACTGGGGCCACGACTTCAGGCCGGACTACCGGCGGATCCGCACGCTGGTCGCGGACCTTCCGCAGGGCGTCCCTGTGCTCGCCACGACCGCAACCGCCAACGAGCGGGTCACGGTCGACGTGGCCGAACAGCTCGCGGTGACCAACGAGGGCGCCGAGGACCCCGTCCTGGTGCTTCGCGGCGGGCTCGACCGGGAGTCCCTGCACCTGGCGGTGCTGCCCGTCACGGACCAGCCCACACGCGTGGCCTGGCTGACGCGGGCGCTGCGCGAGCTCGAGGGGTCCGGCATCGTGTACTGCCTCACGGTTGCTGCCGCGGAGCAGGTCGCCGCGCAGCTGCGCGAGGCCGGAATGGCGGTGCAGGCCTACACCGGACGGACCGACCCTGCCGAACGCGAGTCGCTCGAGGCGGACCTCAAGGCCAACCGGGTCAAGGCGCTCGTCGCGACGTCCGCGCTCGGGATGGGCTTCGACAAGCCGGACCTCGCCTTCGTCATCCACCTCGGTGCCCCGGCGTCCCCGATCGCCTACTACCAGCAGGTGGGCCGTGCGGGCCGCGGCGTGGACCGTGCCGTCGCCGTGCTCGTCCCCGGCGAGGAGGACCAGCGGATCTGGGACTACTTCGGTTCGTTGGGCTTTCCGTCGCAGGGCCAGGTCCGCGCGGTGCTCGATGCCCTGGAGGGCGGCGAGGTCCAGTCGGTTGCGCGACTCGAGACTCAGGTCGATCTCAGACGCTCCCGCCTGGAGATGATGTTGAAGGTGCTCGACGTCGACGATGCGGTGCACCGGGTGCGCGGCGGATGGACGTCAACCGGCAGGCCGTGGGAGTACGACGCCGAGCGGTACGCCCGCGTCGCCGAGGCCCGTGAGCGTGAGCAGGACTCGATGCTGGCCTATGAGCGCACCACCGGATGTCGCATGGCGTTCCTTCGCGAGGTCCTGGACGATCCGGAGCTCACGCAGGGCTGGACCTGCGGCCGCTGTGACCGGTGCAGCGTGGTCAAGCTTCCGGCGCTGCCCGCGGCGGACGAGGTCGCCGAGGCGCGCGCAAGCATGGACCGACCAGGCGTGGAGGTCGAGCCGCGCCGGCAGTGGCCCACCGGCATGGCCTCGCTCGGGATCCAGCTCACCGGTCGCATCCCGCCGGATGAACAAGCCAGTGCTGGCCGGGCGATCGCCCGGCTCGACGGCCTGGGCTGGTCGGGGCCGCTACGGGAGCTGTTCGCGCCCGGGACGCCCGACGGCGAGGTGCCCGTCGCCCTGCGCAAGGCTGCCGTGCGGGTCCTTGCGGAATGGTCGGGGGGCGAAGTCTCCGCGATCGACGGCATCGTCTCCGTCCGGTCCACGTCGCGCCCCATCCTGGTCGAACACCTCGCCACCGGGCTCGGCCGATACCTCGGCAAGCCGGTCGTCGGTTCTGTCACACCGGCGTCCGGCAGCGAGCCCGGACGGCACGACGTGAACTCCGCGATGCGTCTCGCCGGGGTCGTCGGTCGCCTCGCGCTGGATCTCAGCCCAGCAGCAGCCCAAGGACTGGCCGGACGGCGGGTTCTGCTCGTCGATGACTTCACCGACTCCGGCTGGACGCTTGCGGTTGCCGCACGGCTTCTGCGGCGTGCGGGGGCGAGCGAGGTGCTGCCGTTCGTGCTGGCCGTGCGCTGAGCCCGCGGACGCAGGACGCAGCGGTCAGAAGGGTGGGTGGTGGGGTTCGGTGGCGGGGAGGTGGTCGTAGTGACCGCCGTCGGCCGGGC
>JBQGOU010000122.1:0-9071 GCA_052086865.1 Cellulomonadaceae bacterium | reverse complement strand
AACAACACCCGGTTCCGCTCCGGGACGGAGGTGGGCTGTGCTGAGTCGCATCGCCGAGTCGCTGTTCTGGATCGGCCGCTACGTCGAGCGGGCGGACGACACCGCGCGGATCCTCGACGTCCACCTCCAGTACCTGTTCGAGGACCCGTGGACCGACGAGGACACGGTGGGCCGTTCGCTGCTCTCCGTGATGGACCAGCCTCTGCCGCAGACCGGTGAGATCACCTACCGCGAGGTGATGAAGCGCCTGGCCTTCGACACCCGCTCGCCGTCGGCGATTGCGGGGTCCTTGTCCGCGGCACGGGAGAACGCCCGGCGTGCGCGCGAGGTCATCACCTCGGAGATGTGGGAGTGCCTGAACACCACCCACAATCAGCTGCCCGGCCAGGCCCGCAAGGCCCGCGCCCACGACTACCTGCACTGGGTGCGCGAACGCGGCGCCATCGTCTCCGGACTGATGGACTCGGCCACCAGCCGCGACGACACCTGGCAGTTCCTGGTGCTGGGCCGCTCGATCGAGCGCGCCGACATGACCGCCCGGCTGCTGGCCACCCAGGCGCTCGCGGAGGGCGTCGGCCCCGGCTGGAAGACCCTGCTCAGCTCGTGCGGTGCGTATGAGTCCTTCCTCCGCACCTTCCGCGGGCGAGCGGACGACGAACGCGCCGCGGGGTTCCTGCTTCTGGACCGGCTGTTCCCCAGGTCGATCGTCTACGCGTTGCAGCGCGCGGAGCGCTGCCTGCAGGAGCTGGAGCCGAGCAAGGTGCGTGCGGGGTACCCGGACACCGCGCGCCGCGTGCTCGGTCAGGTTCGCACCGGACTGGAGTACCGGCCGCTCGCCGACCTCATGGAAGACCTCGCGGCGGAGATGGAGGGCGTGCAGCGTGCCTGCTCGGCCGCGAGTGACGCCATCCGGCTGCGGTACTTTCCGTCCGGATCACAGATCAGCTGGGTGGGGGAGACGCTGTGAGCGACCTGAGGATCGAGCACGTCACGACGTTCGAGTACGTCGCGCCGGTGACGATCTCCTACAACGAGGCGCGCATGCAGCCCGCGGACCTGCCCGGACAGCGGGTGCTCTCCTCGACGCTCGACGTCGCCCCGTGCACCTGGGACTTCAGCTACCGCGACTACTGGGGCACGATCGTCAATGCGTTCGAGGTGCTCACCCCGCACCAGCGCCTCGAGCTGAGGGCGGAGTCTCTCGTGCGCGTGCACGACCGGTCTGGCACGCCCGCCACGGCGACCTGGGCGGACCTGGAGACCCCGGCGCTGCGCGACGCGCTTGCGGAGTACCTGGCGCACTCCGATGTGACCGACGTGCCCGACGACGTGGTCGAGATCGCCAGGGCTCAGCGTGACGATACGAGCCCGCACGCCACGGCGGTGGCGGTATGCGACGCGCTGCGCGACGAGCTCGAGTACGTCCCGGGCTTCACGACCGTGCACACGCCGGCGGCGGAGGCCTGGACGACCCGCAAGGGGGTGTGTCAGGACATGGCCCACCTGAGCCTCGGTGCGCTGCGTTCGCTCGGCATCCCCGCTCGCTACGTGTCCGGCTACCTGCACCCTGGCGGCGCGGGGCGCGGCGAACAGGTGGTCGGGGAGTCGCACGCCTGGGTCGAGTGGTGGGCCGGGGAGTGGATGGGCTACGACCCGACCAACCGCGGGGTCGTGGGCGACCACCATGTCATCCTCGGCCGCGGACGGGAGTACGCCGACGTCGCTCCCCTCAAGGGCGTGTACAACGGGCGGGGCACCGAGGAGCTGACGGTGCAGGTGCGTATCACCCGGCTCGACTGACCGGCAGGCCAGCGACGGGGGCCTCTGATGCCGCAGTGAACGTGGGACACTGGTGCAGATCCAGACCGCCAGCCAGCACCGGAGCCCTACACCCGTGACACCGATCCCCTCCGCAGCCGAGACGGCGCGCATCCAGCCTGCCGCCACCCCGCCGGAGCTGCTGCGCAACTTCTGCATCATCGCCCACATCGACCACGGCAAGTCGACGTTGGCCGACCGGATGCTGCAGCTCACCGGTGTGGTCGAGGAGCGGGCCATGCGCGCCCAGTACCTCGACCGGATGGACATCGAGCGCGAGCGGGGCATCACGATCAAGTCCCAGGCCGTGCGCATGCCGTGGGCCCTGACCGACCCGGACGGTGTCTCCACCCCCTACGCGCTGAACATGATCGACACCCCCGGCCACGTCGACTTCACCTACGAGGTCTCCCGCTCACTCGCCGCCTGCGAGGGTGCGGTGCTCCTCGTGGACGCCGCGCAGGGCATCGAGGCCCAGACCCTCGCGAATCTCTATCTCGCGATGGAGAACGATCTGCAGATCATCCCGGTGCTCAACAAGATCGACCTGCCTGCGGCCCAGCCCGAGAAGTACGCGGAGGAGATCGCCGGGCTCGTGGGCGGCGACCCGGACGACGTGCTGCGGGTCTCGGGCAAGACCGGCGAGGGCGTCACCGCCCTGCTCGACCGCATCGTCGAGACCGTCCCCGCGCCCGTCGGCGACGCGTCCGCCCCTGCCCGCGCGATGATCTTCGACTCGGTGTACGACACCTACCGCGGTGTGGTCACCTACGTGCGGGTCGTCGACGGCCAGCTCAACCCGCGCGAGCGCATCGTCATGATGTCCACCCGGGCTGTTCACGAGCTCCTCGAGATCGGGGTGACCTCACCCGAGCCGATCCCGACGAAGGGGCTCGGCGTAGGGGAGGTGGGCTACCTCATCACGGGCGTCAAGGACGTGCGCCAGTCCAAGGTCGGCGACACGGTCACGAACGCCGCGAAGCCGGCCACACAGGCGCTTGCCGGCTACTCCGACCCCAAGCCGATGGTGTTCTCCGGCCTGTACCCGATCGACGGATCGGACTACCCGATCCTGCGCGACGCCCTCGACAAGCTCAAGCTCAACGACGCGGCGCTCGTGTACGAGCCGGAGACGTCCGTCGCGCTAGGCTTCGGCTTCCGCGTCGGCTACCTCGGCCTGCTGCACCTGGAGATCGTGCGCGAGCGCCTCGAGCGGGAGTTCGACCTTGACCTCATCTCCACCGCGCCCAACGTCATCTACGACGTGACGATGGAGGACCGGTCCATCGTCACCGTCACCAACCCGAGCGAGTTCCCCGGCGGCAAGATCGCCGAGGTGCGCGAACCCATCGTCAAGGCCACCGTGCTCGCACCCTCGGAGTTCATCGGCGCGATTATGGAGCTGTGCCAGACCCGGCGCGGTGAGCTGCAGGGCATGGACTACCTGTCGACCGACCGCGTCGAGCTGCGCTACGTGCTGCCGCTGGCGGAGATCGTCTTCGACTTCTTCGACCAGCTCAAGTCCCGCACGCGCGGGTACGCCTCCCTGGACTACGACGTGATCGGCGAGCAGGCCGCTGCGCTGGTCAAGGTCGACATCCTGCTGCAGGGCGAGCAGGTGGACGCCTTCAGCGCGATCGTGCACAAGGACAAGGCGTACGCCTACGGCGTGATGATGACCGCGAAGCTCAAGGAGCTCATCCCGCGCCAGCAGTTCGAGGTGCCGATCCAGGCCGCCGTCGGCTCACGCGTGATCGCGCGTGAGACCATCCGCGCCATGCGTAAGGACGTGCTCGCCAAGTGCTACGGCGGGGACATCTCGCGCAAGCGCAAGCTGCTCGAGAAGCAGAAGGAGGGCAAGAAGCGCATGAAGACCATCGGACGCGTGGACGTCCCCCAGGAGGCATTCATCGCCGCGCTGTCCTCCGAGCAGACCGAGGCCAAGGACAAGTCGAAGAAGTGAGCCCGGCGCTGCCCGACGGGGCGCCGCTGCCCGACGACGGTTCGCTGCCCTCCTGGGCGGGCGAGCCCGAGCATCCGCGCCGGTTCGGGGTGTACTTGCACGTGCCGTTCTGCCGCGTGCGCTGCGGGTACTGCGACTTCAACACCTACACCGCCACCGAGCTGGGCGGGGGCGCGAGCCAGGACTCCTTCGCCACGACCGCGCTGCGCGAGATCGACCTTGCCGGGCGCGTGCTCGAGCGTGCGGGCGTCCCGCCCCGCCACGCGGAGACTGTCTTCGTGGGTGGCGGCACGCCGACGATCCTGCCGCCCGGCGACCTGGTGCGGATGCTGGACGGCGTTCGTCAGACCTGGGGGCTGGCGCCGGGTGCCGAGGTCACCACCGAGGCCAACCCGGACTCCGTCACCCCGCAGTCCCTGCGCGCCCTGGCCGATGCCGGCTTCACCCGGGTGTCCTTCGGTATGCAGTCCGCGGTGCCGCACGTCCTGGCCACCCTCGAGCGCACGCACGATCCGGCGCGGGTGCCCGACGTCGTCGCCTGGGCCCGGGACGCCGGGCTCGAGGTGTCGCTCGACCTGATCTACGGCACGCCCGGGGAGTCGCTCGCCGACTGGCGGCGCAGCGTCGAGGCCGCACTCGCCGCCGGCGTGGACCACGTGTCGGCCTATGCGCTCGTCATCGAGGAGGGCACCAGGATGGCCGGGCAGGTGCGTCGCGGCGAGATCACCCTCCCCGACGAGGACGACCAGGCCGCCAAGTACGAGCTCGCCGACGACCTGCTCGGCGAGGCGGGCCTCGAGTGGTACGAGGTGTCCAACTGGGCGCGCCCCGGGCCGGGGGGCGCGACGCGGGCCTGCCGGCACAACCTGGGCTACTGGCGCGGGGACGACTGGTGGGGAATCGGCCCCGGGGCGCACTCCTACCTCGGGGGTCCGCTCGAGACCGCCGACGGCGCCCGGGTGGAGGGGGTGCGCTGGTGGAACGTCAAGCACCCGCGGCGCTACGCCCACCTGCTCGAGCGAGGAGTGTCGCCCGCCGCGGGGCACGAGCTGATCGACGCCGCAACGGCCCGCCTGGAACGGGTGATGCTCGAGGTGCGGCTGCGCGAAGGCCTCGATCTCGCGACGCTCGATGCCGGACCCCGGCGCCAGGTCGCGGGCCTGGTCGCCGAGGGGCTGCTCGATGGCCGCGCCGCCATCTCCGGTCGCGCGGTCCTGACCCGGCGTGGGCGCCTGCTCGCGGACGCCGTCGTGCGCGCGCTGACCTGAGGGTGGGGCCCGCTCGCCGAGCCCGTCATACGCCAGCCAGAGGCTCATCGATGTCTGATCCGCAGGTTCGTGACGGAGGCTGGGCCCAGGCGCTTCGGCGTTTCCTCTCGCGCGCAGGGCCCGGAACCGCCAAGGTATGTACAGCGCATCGGCTCCTGCGGGCCGCGCGCCACCGGCGGTGCCGGTCGCGAGAGTGGCCGGCCGCCGTACCGAACCACTGACGACAAGGGGACGACCAGATGAGTGACAACACGCCGAGCGGGCCGCCGCAGGAGGGCAACGACCCGAATGCGGGCGGCATCCCGCCCTACGGTGAGCAGACCCCGCCTCCTGCGCCTGGTCCCGACGGTTCCCCGTACGGCACCACGCCGCCGCAGCAGCCCTACGGTGCGCCGGGCCAGGCGCCCTATGGTGGCCCCCCGCCGCAGCAGCCCTACGGCGCTCCCGGCCAGCAGCCCTATGGTGCTCCGGGCCAGCAGCCGTACGGCGTTCCCGGGCAGCCGGGCGGTCCCGCGCAGCAGGTCCAGATCGGTGACGCCTTCAGCTACGGCTGGACGAAGTTCCAGCAGAACGTGGGCCCGATCCTCCTCGGGGTACTCGCGTACGTCGTCGTCATCGGCGTCGTCGTGGGGATCTTCACGGGGATTCTCATCGGCGGCAGCGCTGCAGCGGCGGACCCCTACGGCAACAACAACGCCGCGGGCGCCCTGCTCGGCTTCGGCGGCCTTGCGCTTGCCGCGCTGCTCATGTTCCTCGTGGCGTTCATGCAGGCGGGCGTGACCCGGGCCTCGCTCGAGATCTCCCACGGCCGTCGCGTGAGCTTCGCCACGTTCTTCCAGTTCGCCGACTTCGGCAAGGTCATCCTCGCCGTGCTGTTGGTCGGCCTCGGCACCGCCGTCGGAACCATGCTCTGCTACCTGCCCGGCCTGGTCTTCGGATTCTTCGCCCAGTTCACGCTCTTCTACGTCATCGACAAGGGGCTCGGCCCCGTGGACGCGCTCAAGGCCAGCTTCTCGCTGGTCAACAAGAACCTGGGCACGGTTGTCGTGCTGTACATCGGGGTTCTGATCGCCAGCGCCCTCGGAACCCTGCTGTGCTACATCGGCCTCATCGTGACCTTCCCGGTCGCGCTGCTCGCCACCACGTACGTCTACCGTCGCCTCAACAACGAGGTCGTCGCCCCCTGAAGCTGATCGACCGGCGGACGCCGGCGAGCGTTCCCGACACCTCTGTCGGGCACGCTCGCCGGCGTTCTGCATTCTGCGTTCTGGAAGGGTGTGCACGGGCGCGCCGATGCGGAGCCGGTGCACACGGCCTGGCCTCGAGGACGCCGTGGCTGCGGCAGGGTAGGGCGATGCGCGTCAGCGGGTTGTGGGCTGCTCAGCTCTCCGTGACGAAGTCGATGAGCTCCTCGACGCGGCCCAGCATGGCCGGCTCGAGGTCCGCATAGCTGCGCACCGAACGCAGGATGCGCTGCCAGCCCTGGGCCACGTCGATCTGGCTCTTGTGCGCCCACCCGAGTTCGCGCAGGATCCCGAGCTTCCACTCCTCGCCCCGGGCGATCACGGGCCATGCGCTCAGTCCGAGACGCTGCGGCCTGACCGCCTGCCAGACGTCGACGTAGGGGTGGCCAAGCACCTTGACCGTGCCGCGCGGCGCCCGGCGCAGCGCCGCAGCCGCGATCCGGGACTCCTTGCTACCGGCCACGAGGTGGTCGACCAGGACACCCAGCCGCCGCTGCGGCGTGGGCGCGAACTCCTCGATCGCGCCGGCCAGGTCGTCGACGCCGTGCAGCATCTCCACGACCACGCCTTCGATGCGCAGATCGTCGCCCCAGATCTTCTCGACGAGCTCCGCATCGTGCTTGCCCTCGACCCAGATGCGCCCGCCGCGCGCCACGCGGGCGCGGGCGCCGGGAACCGCCGTCGAGCCGGACGCGGTGCGGCGCGGAGCCGCAGGTGCCGGTGCCGCGACGGGCGCCGTGAGCTCCACGGGTGCGCCATCGATCCAGAAGCCGGGGCCGAGTGGGAACGTGCGGGAGCGGCCGGCGCGATCCTCGAGGACCACGACGTGCATGCCGCCGGACTTCTCGACGCGGACGACGGCGCCGACCCAGCCGGTCTCGACCTCCTCCACGACGAGCCCGGACTCGGCGGGCACCGGCCGGGAGACCGGGCGGGAGCGGTGGTGGTCAGGTGTGCCGGACGCGAGGACGTCCCGGCCATAGCGATCGGACACGCACGGAACCCTACTGGACGTCGGCTCGCCCCCCGACCAGAGCGCGGATTCCGTGCGTTGGACGGTTGAACGTGGTCCCTGGTGCGGATTCCGTGCGTTGGACGGCTAGGAGTGGTCCCTGGTGCGGATTCCGCGCGCTGGACGGTTGAACGTGGTCCCTGGTGCGGATTCCGCGATGTGGTTCGGGCGTGATCTGGGCAGGGCGTGTGATAGACCCGGCGGGTGACCTCCACCCCCGCCGAGCGGCCCGGCCCCGCCACGCCCGGCCCCGCCACGCCCGGCCCCGCCACGCCTGACCCCGCCCGCTGGCGCGCCCTGTGGGTGTGCCTGGCTGTCGGATTCATGACGATGCTCGACGTGTCGATCGTCAACGTCGCCCTGCCCTCGATCGAGTCGCAGCTCGGAGCGGGGCCCGCCGAGCTGCAGCTGATCGTCGCGGGCTACACCCTTGCCTTCGGCCTCGTGCTCGTCCCGGCCGGGCGCCTCGGGGACGTGCAGGGTAGGCGCAGGCTGTTCGTCGTCGGCCTGGTGGGGTTCGCACTGACGAGCCTGGCCGCCGGCCTGGCCCCCAACGACACCGTGCTGGCCCTGGCGCGCCTGCTGCAGGGGGCCAGCGCCGGTGTGCTCAACCCGCAGGTCGTCGGCCTCATCCAGCAGATGTTCGCCGGACACGAGCGGGGTCGGGCCTTCGGCCTGTTCGGCGCCGTCATCGGCGTCTCGACCGCCATCGGGCCGCTGGCCGGCGGGCTGATCATCCAGCTCGCCGGGGTCGAGCACGGCTGGCGGTGGGTGTTCTTCATCAACGTCCCCATCGCGGCCGTGGTCCTGCCCATGGCACTGCGGCTCCTGCCGACCGGGCCGGGGCGCCCCGAGCATCGCCCCGTGCTCGACGGGGTCGGCCTGCTCCTCATCGCGGGGACGACGGCGGCCATGATGGCGCCCTTCGTCCTGACCAGCGGCGTGGACGACGACCCCCGGCGGTGGTGGCTGCTGGTGCTCGCGGCGGCTCTGCTCGCGGCCGTGGTGGTCTGGGAGCGGGGTTTCCAGGCGCGCACGGGGTCCGCGGTGATCGACGAGACGCTGGTCACCGTGCCGTCCTTCCGCAACGGGGCGCTGCTCGGAATGGCGTACTTCGGCGGATTCACCTCCATCTTCCTCGTCATCACGCTCTACCTGCAGGGCCAAGCGGGAATGAGCGCATTGCAGGCGGGCCTGACGATGATGCCCTTCGCGGTGTCCTCCGGGCTCTCCTCGTGGCTGTCGGGGCGTCTGGTCGCCAAGCACGGCCGAGCGCTCGTCGTCGCAGGCCTGGTGCTCGTGGTCGGCGGGCTCGCGCTGACCGCGACGCTCATCGCCACCGCCGCTCCCGACCAGTCCTTGCGGCATACCGCGGTGACCGTGGGCGCCGCCATCGTGGTGGCGGGGCTCGGCAGCGGGCTCGTCATCTCGCCCAACCAGACGCTGACCCTCGCGCAGGTGCCGGTGGCCAGAGCCGGCGTCGGCGGGTCGATGCTGCAGGTGGGCCAACGCGTTGGATCGGCCCTCGGGGTGTCCCTCGCCGTAGCGATCTTCTACGCGGCGCTCGCACGCGGGGAGACGGGGGAGCGCGCCGCGTCGACGGCGCTTCTGGTGGCGGTTGCGCTGACGTCGACGGCGCTCGTCGTCGCCGTGATCGACCTGGTGCAGCGCAGGTCCGAGAGCGCCCGGGCGCGCGGGCAGGCAGATAGCGGGGCAGGCGGGCTCCCGACGGCGTAGAATTGGCACTCGGACCCCGAGAGTGCAAG
>JBQGOU010000121.1:0-9099 GCA_052086865.1 Cellulomonadaceae bacterium | reverse complement strand
CGGGCGGCGTGCCTACTCGTGCCGGGCCTTCTCGTGCCGGGTCGCGGGGACCGGCGTGGCGTGCCAGATCCGGTCGAGGTAGTCGCGGATCGAGCGGTCCGAGCTGAAGAACCCGCTCCGCGCGACGTTGAGGATCGCCGAGCGCGACCACGCCTCGGGGTCCGCATAGGCACGCTCCACGGCGGCCTGCTCGTCGATGTAGGCCTGGTAGTCCGCGAGCACCAGGAAGCGATCCCGGTCCAGCAGGTCGGACACGATCGACTGGAACACCCGGCCGTCGCCGCCGGAGAAGTGACCCGAGGCGACGAGGTCGATTGCGCCACGCAGGGCGGCATTGGACTCGTAGTACGCCCCAGGCTTGTACCCGGCCTCCTGGAGCTCGGCCACCTGGGGCTCGGTGAGCCCGAACAGGAAGAAGTTCTCCGCGCCCACGAGGTCGTAGATCTCAACGTTCGCGCCGTCCAGGGTGCCGATCGTCAGCGCACCGTTGAGTGCGAACTTCATGTTCCCGGTGCCCGAGGCCTCCTTGCCCGCGAGCGAGATCTGCTCGGACAGGTCGGCGGCGGGGATGAGCTTCTCCGCGAGGGTGACGTTGTAGTTGGCCGGGAAGGCGATCTGCAGGCGGCCCTGCAGCTCGGGCGCCGTGTTGATCACGGACCCGACGGCGTTGATCAGGGCGATGATCTCCTTGGCCATCCGGTACCCGGGGGCAGCCTTGGCGCCGAAGAGCACGACGCGGGGGGTGACCTCCTCGACGGTGATCTCGCCCTTGCGCACGCGGTCGTAGACGGTGATGACGTGCAGCAGCTTGAGCATCTGCCGCTTGTACTCGTGCAGACGCTTGACCATGACGTCGTAGAGCGCGTCCGCGGGCAGGTCGATGCCGTCGCGCGCCTGCAGCAGCGTGGACAGCCGCTCCTTGTTGCCCGCCTTGACCGCGCGGAACCGGGCACGGAAGTTGGCGTCCTCGGCCAGGGGCTCGAGCTCGCGCAACCGTTCGAGGTCGTTGATCCAGCCGGTGCCGATCGCCTCGTCCACCAGGTCGGAGAGCCGGGGGTTGGCGAGCTTGACGAAGCGCCGCGGCGTGACGCCGTTGGTGACGTTGGTGAACTTCTCGGGCCAGTAGGCCGAGAAGTCGTGCAGCACCTTGTCGCGCAGCAGCTGGGAGTGCAGCGCCGCGACGCCGTTGACCTTGGCGCTGCCGACGGTGGCGAGGTAGGCCATGCGGATCGCGCGTTCGGGCTGCTCCTGCACAATCGACATGCGCCGGGCCCGCAGCTCGTCCCCGGGGAAGGCCTCGCGGACCTGGGTGAGGAACTCGTCGTTGATCCGGTAGATGATCTCCAGGTGCCGGGGCAGCAGGCGCCCGACCAGGTCGACCGACCACACCTCGAGCGCCTCGGGCAGCAGGGTGTGGCACGTGTAGTTGAACACGCGGCGGGTGATCTCCCAGGCGCTGTCCCACTCGAGGTCACGCTCGTCGACGAGGATGCGCATGAGCTCGGGAATCGCGATGACGGGGTGGGTGTCGTTGAGCTGGAAGGCCACACGCTCGGGCAGCTCGGTCAGGTCGTCCCCGGCGGACCACGCGCGCGTGAGCAGATCGGCCAGTGAGGCCGCGACGAAGAAGTACTGCTGCTTGAGGCGCAGCTCCTTGCCCTGCGGGGTGGAGTCCTCGGGGTAGAGCACCTTCGAGATGTTCTCGGCGACCGTCTGCGCGCGCACGGCCGCCTCGTAGTCACCCGAGTTGAAGATCTGCAGGTCGAAGGCGTCGGTCGCCTTGGCGCTCCACAGGCGCAGCGTGTTGACGTTGTGGGTTCCGTAGCCCGGCACCAGGTAGTTGTAGGGCACCGCGCGCACGTGCTCGGCGGGCACCCAGCGGCTGCGCGTACGCTCGTCCGCGCCCACATAGGTCTCGGTGTGACCGCCGAAGCCGACGGTGACGGCCATCTCGGGGTGCGCCAGCTCCCAGGGGGAGCCGTTCTGCAACCAGCGGTCGGGCTGTTCGACCTGGCGCCCGTCGATGAAGGTCTGCCGGAAGATGCCGTACTCGTAACGGATGCCGTAGCCCACCGCGGGGATGTCGAGGGTTGCCAGGGAGTCGATGAAACATGCGGCGAGTCGGCCGAGCCCGCCGTTGCCGAGCCCAGGCTCGATCTCCGCACGGGCCAGCACGTCGATGTCCAGGCCGAGGCCTTCCAGGGCGGTGCGCGCCACGTCCCCCAGGCCGGTGGCGAGCAGGGCGTTGTCGAGCTGCGGTCCCAGCAGATACTCGGCGGACAGGTACGCCACGATCTTGGGCTCGGCCGGCAGCTGGGTGCCCAGCGTGCTGAGCCAGCCGTCGATCATGCGCTGGCGCACGGTCTTGGCGAGCGCCCGGTACAGGTCCACGGTGCTGGCGAACGGCAGGTCCACACCCTGCTCGTAGCGCAGCTCACGCAGGAAGTCCGCGGTGAACTGCTCGACGGTCGGGTCGGTTGCTGGGTGCTGCTCGGAGTTCTCGGTCACCCGCCGCATGCTACCCGCTGGGCGGGGGCGTACGCGATGCGCCAGCCGGACTAGGCCTGCGTGGTGGCCGCTGCCTCGGCGTCCTCGGCCGCCTCGACCTCGGTGTGCGCCTCGTGCGTGCTGAGCTCGCCACCGGAGGTCTCCAGGTGCGCCCGCACGAACCAGTGGAAGAGCTCGAGCTCGTGCAGATGACCGATGAGCAGGTCGTTCGTGACGTCGTCGAGGTCGGCGACCTTCTCGGCGGCCGCGCGGTGATCGGCGATCACGCCCTGGTACACCTCGTCGAGCGCGCCGAGATGGGCGATGGTGCTGGCCCGGCCGATCGAGTAGTCTTCCCAGCTGCGCTCGGCCACCAGCGCACCGGCGGTGCCGCGCGGGGATGCTCCGAGGGTGGCGACGCGCTCCGCGGTGGCGTCGACCATCGCGCGGACGGCGTCCACCTGCGGGTCGATCATCTCGTGCACCGCGATGAAGTGGGGTCCTACGACGTTCCAGTGGATGTGCTTAAGCGTGAGGGCCAGGTCGTTGAGGGAGTGCAGCCGCTGCTGGAGCACCGCGGCGACCTGGGTGCCCTCGTCGAGGCTGAGCGACGGAACGGTGTAGCGGGCAGCTGACTGGTGAGCCACGGCGATCACTCCAGAGGTCGGTGCACGGGTACGTGTCCCTCGAGTCTTGCTCAGCGCGCTCCGGTCCGCACCTGCAGCGCCGCGGCGTGCTCGCCTGCGGCGGCCGCCGCGAGGAACGGCGTCGGGTCATCGACAAGGCTCCGGCCCATGGTGCGCAGCGGCACGGGGCAGTGCGCGAGGTAGTGCTCCTGCGCGGCGCCGACGGCGTGTTCGACGACGCGGTGGCGCCCGCCGCCGGAGACCGTGCCCACCTGGGCGTCGATCAACCCCTGCACCCGGGCGAGTGCAGGATCTTCGAAACGCGGCACGACGACGTCGGCGGGGACGAGTGCCACGCGCCCGTAGGCGGTCAGGGAGTGGTGGGAGATCCCTTGGTGGCGGGGCCGCGGGTCCGCACCGGACACCCGCAGCGCGGCGACGGGAGCACCGCCGAGCACGCCGGCCGCGTTGATCGCCTCCCCGGCGCTGGTCCCCGAGAACCCCCACCTGGTCCCCGTGCCGAGGTTGCCTGGGCCCTGGGAGACGATCGCCACGTCGGCGCCGAGCACGTGCCGCGCCGCCAGCAGGCCACTGTGCACGCTCACGGCCTCCACGTCGCCGCCGAAAGCCTGCCCGACGGTCACGCATGCCTCGATCCATCCCGCCTCCCGCAGCGCGGCGACAGTCCGGGAGAACCAGGCCGGCAGCGCCCCGCCGTCGGTCATGACGTACACCACGCGTGGCGGGGTGTTGCCCGCTGCGGCCGCCGCGGACCGGGCGCCGGCCACAATCGCCGGCAGCGCCGAGTGCAGGTCCGCGGCGACGACGGGCAGGCCCGCAAGATCGTCCGCGTCGCGCAGCACCGCATGGTCGGGGGAGTCCTGCTCGTCGACGCCGAGCACCGTGGTCTGCAACGGGGTGTAGCGGGCCTTGACCAGGTGCCCCGGGGCAGAGGGCGGATCGGCCGGAAGCGCGTCCGGCCGCGCCACCACCAGGCCGTAGCCGCCGGTGCCCAGCCCCATCTCCAGGGCCGTGACGTTGAGTAGGACACGGTCGCCGATCCGCGGCGCGCCGACCAGGTCGGGGTAGGCGAGGGCGCGGACGGGGGCCGTGCGGCCGTCGATCTCGGCCTCGACCTCGCAGGCTCCGTCCCAGGCGCGACCCAGCGACACCACGGTTGCCTCGCGCCAGGTGATCACCGGACCACGCTACCGCCCGCTACCGTTGTCCTCGATGGACACGAGCATCGATCCCGCGGAACGGCTGCTGAACCTCGTCATCGCGCTGGTCAACACCGGCGACCGGATGACCAAGGAGCAGATCCGGACCTCCGTCGCCGGATACCGCGGCGCCGCCTCCGGCGACGCGTTCGAGCGCATGTTCGAGCGGGACAAGGAGCTGCTGCGCGAGCTGGGCGTCCCGGTCGTGACGGTGGACGACTCCGGCTACGCCGAGGAGATCGGGTACCGCATCGACGCGGACGCCTACTCGCTCGCTCCGCTCGAGCTCACCTCGGCGGAGTACGCCGTGCTCGGGCTGGCGGCCGAGCTGTGGCAGGACCGCACGCTGCGTGCCGAGGCCGGGCGGGCCCTGACCAAGCTGCGCGCCGTCGGGGACCAGATCGAGGACGACGCCTCGGCCGTGCTCGCCCCCAGTGTGCGCGCGGCCCCCGCTGCCTACGGGCCCGTGCTGGACGCCCTGCTCGCCCGGCGGGCGGTGACCTTCACCTACCGCGCCGCGAGCACGGGCGCCGTCCGGCGGCGGTCCGTGGAACCGTGGCGGCTCGCGGTCCGCGGCGGGGGCTGGTACCTGCTCGGCCTCGACCGGGACCGAGGCGCCGCCCGCGTCTTCGGCCTGGGCCGCATCGTGGGCAGGGTCCGAGCCACCGGACCAGCGGGTGCGGTGCAGGTTCCGGCCGTCGTGGACGTCGATGCGCTGCTCGGCATCGCCGCGGAGCCGCAGCGCCAGGCGGTGCTCGCGGTGCTGCCCGAGCGCGCGCCCGCCCTGCGCAGCCGGGGCGAGCCGGTGTGCGCACAGCAGACGCGGAGCGTGCCTGCCGGCCGCGACCTCGTCGCGGTGCCGTTCGCCGACACGGACCGGTTCGCGGCTGAGCTCGCGGGCTGCGCGGACGCCGTCGTCGTCCTGGAACCGGCGGACCTGCGCGCCGAGGTGCTGCGGCTGCTGCACGCCGCGGCCGCCGTGCCGGCCGCACGGGAAGGGGAGCACCATGGCTGAGCCCACCGCGCAGCGGCTGGTCCGCCTGCTGGGGATCGTCACCTACCTCGACGCACGCGGGGAGCACCCGCAGGTGTCGATCGATCATCTGGCGCGGCAGTTCGGGGTTTCCTCAGCCCAGATCGTCAAGGACATCGACCAGCTCTGGGTCAGCGGCACCCCCGGGTACTTCCCGGACGATCTCCTCGACTTCGACGCCGACTACGAGGCCGGGGTGGTCACGCTCACGCAGGCACGGGGGATCGCCCGTCCGTTGCGCCTGGGCACACGCGAGGCAGTTGCGCTGATCACCGCCCTGCGCGCCATGCGCGAGGCGCTGTCCGGCGCGCTCGACCCGAGCCGTGCCGAGCTCATCGCCTCAGCCCTCGACAAGCTGGTCGCCGCCACGGGCGAGGCGGCTGCCCAGGCGCTCGACGTGCGCCTGACCACGTCCGCGGACGCCGGGACCGCCGCCGCCGTCGGGCAGGCGCTGACCACCGGCAGGCAGCTGTGGGTGCGTTACGTCAATGCCGCCGACGTCGAGTCGGAACGGGTGCTGGACCCGCTGCGGCTGCGGGCCGAGGACGAGAGCTCCTACCTCGTCGCCTGGTGCACCCGAGCGCAGGACCTGCGCACGTTCCGGCTCGACCGCATCCTCGAGGCCACGGTGCTGGAGACCCGCGCCGCGGCGCACGCCGCCGCGCGTGACGTGCGGTTCGTGCCCGCCTCCGACGCCGAGCTCGTGCACGTCGTGCTCGAGAGCCCGGCCCGCAGGCTTGCCGAGGTACTGCCCGTCGAGGAGGTCATCGAACGCGACGACGGCGCGTTCGAGCTGACGCTGCGGGTGTCCAACCCGCGCTGGCTGCGCCGCACCCTGCTCGAGCACGCCGCCTTCGTGCGCGCCGTCGATCCGCCGGCGGTGCTGGACGACCTGCACGCCGCGGCGCGGGCCGCGCTGGCCGCCTACGAGTAGCCTCAAGCCCATGTGGTTCTGGATCTGGGTCGCCCTTGTGGTCGCGGCGCTTGGCGTCGGGGTGTGGCAGCTGTGGCGCCTGTGGCGCCACGGAATGGACGCGGTGCGGCGCGCGGGGGCGTGCGCCGATGAGCTCTCGCGGACCGCCGAGCATGCCACCGCGCGCGCCCAGGGGGCCGCCCGCGCCCGGCCGCAGCGGGTGCCCGCACTGACCGAGGACCCCGTCGAGGTGCGTGCTCGCGTCGCGGACGTGCGCCGGCGCCGGGCCGAGCGCGCCGCACACCGCCGCCGCCCGCGCCCGGAGGTGTACTAGCGGTGGTTGTCGATCTACCGCTGACAGGCATCCGGTGACCGGCGTCCGGTGACGGGCGCTGCCGCGTGCGACCCGTAGGATGGGCGCACGCCCCGCACATCCGACTGGAGAGAGCTCGTGAGCCTGCTCAGACACCCCGGCTTCATCCTTGTCCTCGTCCTGCTCGTCGTGCTGCTGTTCGGCTCGAAGCGGCTCCCGGACCTTGCGCGCAGCGTCGGGCAGTCGTTGAAGATCCTCAAGAAGGACGTCAAGGACCTCAGGGACGACTCGGGCACCCCGGTGCCCACCCCGGACGTCGCGCGGCCCGCCCCGGCGACACCGGCGGCGGCGACCGACCCGACACCCCCGGCCCAGGCTCAGGCTCCCGCGGCGACGAGCGGTGCCGCCGACGGCGCGGCGTCCGGGCCGGGCGCGCAGAACCTCGGCGAGGACCGGCCCCCGAAGGCCTGATCCGTGGCACGTCGTCCACGCGACCGCGAGGGCCGCATGCCCTTGCGAGCGCATCTGGTCGAGCTGCGCACGCGGGTTGTGCGCGCCGCCGTCGGCATCGTCCTGGGCGCCGTGGGGGGATGGTTCCTCTACGAACCGATGCTCCGGATCCTGCAGGAGCCCCTCCAGGAGGCCGCGGCCCGGCACGGAACCACGGTCGCGCTCAACTTCGCGGGCGCCGTCACGGCGCTCGACATGCAGATCAAGGTGGCGCTCTTCCTGGGGTTCATCGTCTCCAGCCCGTGGTGGCTGTACCAGCTGTGGGCCTTCATCACGCCTGGACTGACCACCAGGGAGCGTCGCTATGCGATCGGCTTCGTGGCGGCGGCGGTGCCGCTGTTCCTCGCCGGGGCCGCCGTCGCGTGGTGGGTGCTGCCTCGCGCCGTCGTCCTGCTGGTGGAGTTCGTGCCCCAAGGTGCCCTGAACATCCAGGACGCTCAGGCCTATCTGACGTTCGTCATGCAGCTCGTCCTCGCCTTCGGCCTGGCGTTCCTGGTGCCCGTGGTCATGGTGGCGCTGAACATGGTCGGCCTGGTCCGGGCGCGGACCTTCGGCGGTGCATGGCGCTGGGCGGTCCTCGGCGCGTTCACGTTCGCGGCGATGATGACGCCGACGGCGGACGTGATGACGATGTTCGCCCTCGGACTGCCGATCTGCGTGCTGTACTTCGGCGCGCTCGGGCTGTGCGCGCTCGGTGATCGGCGCCGCGACCGGCGCCGCACCCTCGCGGATGGCGACCCGCTGGCCACGAGCACGTGAACGAGCTGCTGCTGCTCGTGAACCCGACGGCGGGCCACGGGCGCGGCGCCCGGGCCGGACCGCGCGTGCTCGCCGAGCTGCGGGCGCACGGTCACCGGGTACGGGAGGTGTCCGACGTCGACCTCGCCGGAGCCGTGCGCCGCGCTCGGGCGGCGCTCGACGCCGGGCCGGACGCCCTCGTCGTGGTCGGCGGGGACGGCATGGTGCACGCCGGGGTCAACGTCGTGGCCGGGACACCGGTTGCGCTCGGAATCGTGGCCGTCGGATCGGGCAACGACTTCGCCCGCTCCGCGGGTCTGCCGGTGCACGACCCGGTGTCTGCGGCGCACCGCATCGACGGCGGCCTCGCCGCGGGTGCCCGCCGCGTCGACGCCGCGCTGGTCAGCGGCACCGGCCTCGCCCGCCCGCGCTGGTACGCCGGCGTCCTGTCCGCCGGCATCGACGCCGCCGTGAATGCGCGAGCCAACGCCTACGCCTTCCCTGCTGGGCGCCTGCGCTACCTGCGCGCGGCCGTGGCCGAGCTGGCCTCCTACGGTCCCTACGGCTACCGCGTGTCCACGCAGGACGGGGTGTGGTCCGGCCGCGGGGCGCTCGTCGCCGTCGCCAACGGACCCGCCATCGGGGGCGGCATGCGCATCGCGCCCGACGCGCGGATCGACGACGGCCTGCTCGACGTCGTCCTCGCCGGCGCGCTGACCCGCGCCCAGGCCGCTGCGCTGCTGCCGCGCCTGTACGCCGGCACCCATGTGTCGCATCCACTCGTCTGCGTGCACCGCACCCGCACGGCGGTGCTGGAGCCGGCCCCGGGCGGGGCCCCGCCCCCGGTCGCCTTCGCCGACGGCGAGCGGCTGGGCCCGCTTCCCC
This sequence comes from Cellulomonadaceae bacterium, assembly GCA_052086865.1. Lineage (GTDB taxonomy): Bacteria > Actinomycetota > Actinomycetes > Actinomycetales > Cellulomonadaceae > Flavimobilis. The sequence goes on along the minus strand of JBQGOU010000121.1, from coordinate 374 downwards.
TCGAGATCGAGGTGCAACCCGGCGCGGTGCTGCTGCTCGGCGCGTCGGTGGGCGGCATAGGCTGACGCCATGACCCGGTCCGACGAGGAGCTCTCGCCCGCCGAACGATACGCCGCGGCGCGCCAGCGCCAACAGGACGACCGCTGTGAGCTCGGGGCGTTCCGCTCCGGACTCGGCTTCGAGCTCGACGAGTTCCAGCTCGACGCCTGCCGGGCGCTGGCTGCGGGCAGCGGCGTCCTGGTCGCGGCGCCGACGGGTGCGGGCAAGACCGTCGTCGGCGAGTTCGCGGTGCACCTGGCTCTCTCCAGCGGGCGCAAGGCGTTCTACACCACCCCCATCAAGGCCCTGTCCAACCAGAAGTTCCACGACCTGGT
>JBQGOU010000120.1:0-9117 GCA_052086865.1 Cellulomonadaceae bacterium | reverse complement strand
GTCACGGCGTAGGCGGTGTTCATGAACCCGAAGGAGATGGTCATGACGAACAGCCCCGGCATGGCGAAGTCGATGTAACCGACGCCCGCCCCCTGCCCGGTGACGTCCATGGCGCTGCCGAAGACGTAGACGAACATCAGCACCATGACGATCGGGGTGCCGATCTGCCAGGCGAAGACGGACGGCTGACGCACCAGGTGGGTCAGCTCCTGCACCACGATCGTCCAGCAGTCGATCAGCGCCCAGCGCAGCCGGGCGAGGGCGCCGAGCTCCGCGTCGGGGTCGATGCGGGGGGTGATCTGGGTGGTGGTCATCGCGAGGCCTCCTCGGTCAGGGCGAGGAACGCCTCGTCAAGGGTGGGGCGGCGCAGGCCGAGATCAGCGAGTCGGATCCCGGCCGCCCGGGACCGCGTGGCAAGCTCGGTCAGGGCCGCGACACCGTCGACGACGGGAACGGTGACGGTCAGGGCGTCGGCATCGGCCACGGGCTCGGCCGTGCCCAACCCGGCCACCAGCGCAACCAGCTCGCCGAAGCCGCCGGGATCGGCTGCAACGGCCTCCAGCTGCTCGTTGCCGATCAGTCGCTTGAGGCCGGCCGGGATGTCCTCGACGACGTTGCGCCCGTGGTCGATCACGCTGATGCGATCACAGAGCTGATCGGCCTCGTCCAGGTAGTGCGTGGTCAGCAGCACGGTGGTGCCGCCGTCCGTCAGGTCGCGAATCGCCTGCCACACCTCACGCCGCCCCGCCGGGTCCAGCCCTGTGGTCGGCTCGTCGAGGAAGAGCACCTGCGGTGCGAGGATCATGCTGGCTGCGAGGTCAAGACGGCGGCGCATCCCTCCGGAGAAGTTCTTGGGCGACCTGTCGGCCGCCTGCGCCAGTCCGAAGTAGTCGAGCAACTCGTCGGCGCGCGTGCGCGCGTCCGCCTTGGTCAGCCGGAACAGCCGGCCGAACATGGTCAGATTCTGCCGCGCGCTCAGCACGTCGTCGACGGCGGTCTGTTGACCGGTCAGCCCGATTCGGCGGCGCACCGCACGCGCCTGGGTGGCCACGTCCAGTCCGGCCACGTGTGCCGTCCCCTCGTCCATCCGGGTCAGGGTGGTCAGTACCCGGACCGCCGTGGTCTTGCCCGCGCCGTTCGGCCCGAGCAGGCCGTGCACGGTGCCGCTCGGCACCTCGAGCTCCAGGCCGTCGAGTGCCTGGGTGCGGCCGAATCTCTTGCGGACGCCCGTCCCCGCCACGGCGACGCCCGCTCCGTGTGGCCGTCGACTCATGGTCACCCCTCGGTTGTGCGTACGGTGTACGCGTGCCACTCTAGGGTACGCTGTACGCATAAAACAAGGCCGATGACCGGACCGAAGGAACGGGTGTCAGTGGACGAGCTCGCGACCACGGCGGACGCCGCCTCAGCACCCACGGCGACGGAGCTGCTCTGGAACGGGCTCCCCCAGGGCGAACGCGGCCGTCAACGCGGTCTGAGCCTCGCCCAGATCGTCAAGGCCGCCATCGACGTCGCCGACGCCTCCGGCATCGAGTCGCTGTCGATGCGATCGATCGCCCAGCACCTGGGTGTCGGCGCGATGACGCTCTACCGCTACGTGCCCAGCAAGGCTGCACTGCTGGATCTCACGCTGGATCACCTGCAGACCCCGAGCGATCTGTGGGGCGGGGAGCTGCCCGGCACAGGTCCCCGGTGGCGGCGCGCTCTGATCCTGGCGGCACGCGAGGGACGCGAGATGTACCTCGCCCACCCGTGGCTGATGCAGGTGAACTGGAGCCGGCCCGCGTTCGGTCCCAACACCCTCGCGACGTTCGAGGCGCTGCTCGCCCACCTGGGCGGGCTCGCCCTGAGCGACCGGCAGCGGATCAACCTGGTCTCGGCGGTGGACGCTCTGGTTACCGGTGCGGTCCGGGCGCAGATCATGTACCAGCAGGCACCGCAGGAGACCGGGCTGAGCGACGAGGACTACTGGGCCTCCCAGGGCCCCGTCCTCGAGCACGCCATGGCCACGGGCCAGTACCCGACGCTCGAGACCATGGCCGAGGACTCGTTCGACGGCCACTGGGACGAGGTCTTTGAGCTCGGCCTGACCGCGCTCCTGGACGGAATCGCCGCGCGCTTCGTCGCGTGACGCCGGGACAGGGGCACGAGTGGCCGCCTGATCGCAGCCGGCCGCCGAGCCCCCGCCCGACGCTGAACCCATGCACCAGCGCACCCCGCTCGACTGCTTGACGCCGACCCGCGGCGACCGCACGATGGAACCTCCGACGAAGGAGTCCAGCGATGTCCACCATCCGCACCGTCGTGATCGCCCTGCCCATCGCCGACCGTCCCCGCGCCCACACGTTCTACCGGGACGTCCTCGGTCTCGAGGCCTTCGGCCCACTGGGCGAGGACGGCCTGCCCGAACCCCTTCAGCTCCGGCTCGACGAGCGAACCAGCCTCATGCTCGTGCCCACGGGCGGGTTCGGTTGGGTGCTCGGAGACCGGGAGGTGGCGTCGCCGAACACGAGCGAGTGCGTTCTGGGCCTCGAGGTACCCGCCGAACAGGACGTCACGGACGTCCTTGCGCGGTTCCCGGGCTCCGGCGGGACGGTGCTCATGGCGCCGTCACCGCAACCCTGGGGCTTCTCGGGGCTGGGGACGGATCCCGACGGTCATGCCTGGCAGGTCACGGCGACGCGCACCACGCCATGATCAGCCGCCGGCCCCTGACCTGAGACGGCCTCTCTCCTCCGCGCCCCCGGTCGCCGCGGCACGCTCCCAGCGGCTGCGCCAAGCCACCGCCTGGCCCGCGGCGAGCGAGGCGGGAACGTCGAGCACCCGCTGGTTCCGGCTGCCCCGGAACGCCAGAGTGAGGTCGCACTGGGCGAGGTCGAAGGGCCCGTCCACCAGCACGTCCAGTTCGGCCAGCAGCTCCCGCTTGTCCTGGTCCGGGGAGTCGATGAGCTGGTCGAACGTGTACCCGCTCCAGCACCACACGTCCTTGGCGCGCCCCAGCTCGGCGCGCATGCGCCGCACCAGGCGCAGGCACACCCCGGTGTTGAGAAAGGGCTCACCGCCCAGCAGCGTCAGCCCCTGCACCGCCTCGTGACGCAGGTCCGCGAGCACGCGGTCCTCCAGCGCCTCGGTGTAGGGCTCGCCGTAGCGGAAGCTCCACGCCGCCTCGTTGAAGCACCCCTCGCACGCGAACAGGCACCCCGAGACGTACAGGCTGCACCGCACGCCCTCGCCGTCCACCATGACGAACGGCTTGTAGTCGGCGACATGTCCCTGGCTGACCTTCGCCGAGCACCATCCCGGTCCGGGCTCGCGCATCGCGTCTCAGTCGCCGTCGGGCGCGGGCAGGAAGTCCGGCTGGATCCGGGTCGAACCGGCCAGGTGCTTGACGCGCGAGGAGATCTCGACGTGGCGTCCGTGCACCATAGGGCGCTGCTGGGGGTTGCCCAGGTAGCCGCAGGTGCGCTTGACGACGTCGCTGGACCGCGGGTCGGTGTTGCCGCACTCGGGGCACGCGAACCCACGCGCCGTCGGGGTGAAGTCCCCGCCGAAGCCGCACTCGTAGCACCGGTCGATCGGGGTGTTCGTGCCGAGGTAGCCCACCCGGTCGTAGGCGTAGTCCCACACGGCCTCCAGGGCCTGGGGGTTGGTCTGCAGCACCGGGTACTCGCAGTAGTGGATGAAGCCGCCCGAGGCGTAGACCGGATAGTCCTGCTCGAAGTCGAGCTTCTCGAACGGCGTCGGGCTCTTGCGCACGTCGTAGTGGAAGCTGTTGGTGTAGTAGTCCTTGTCCGTGATGTCCGGCACCGAGCCGAACTTCGCCTTGTCCAGCCGGCAGAACCGGTCGGTGAGCGACTCGCTCGGCGTGGAGTACACCGAGAACTTGTAGCCGTAGTGCCGGGTCCAGGCGGCGGCCCGCTCGGCCAGCAGCCGCAGGATGCGCAGCGTGAACTCCTTCGCCTCCGGGTCGTGCTCCCACTGCCCGCCGTAAAAGGCGGCGGCCGTCTCGTACAGACCGATGTACCCGAGCGACACGGTGGCGCGCCCGTCCCGGAAAAGCTGGTCGACGTCGCCGTCGGGCGCAAGGCGTTTGCCGAAGGCACCGTGCACGTACAGGATCGGCGCGTTGGCGGGCACAGCCTCCTTACACCGCTGCACCCGGTAGACCATGGCATCGCGCACGGTGGTCAGGCGTTCCTCGAGCCGTTCCCAGAACGCGGCCTGGTCCCCGCGGGTCTCCAGGGCGATCCGGGGAAGGTTCAACGTCACCACGCCGAGGTTCATCCGGCCCTCGACCACGTCGTTGCCGTCCTCGTCCGTCCACCCCTGCAGGAAGGACCGGCAGCCCATCGGCACCTTGAAGCTGCCGGTGATCTCCACGATCTTGTCGTAGCTGAGCACGTCGGGGTACATCCGCTTGGTCGAGCACTCGACCGCGAGCTGCTTCACGTCGTAGTTCGGGTCGCCCGGGTCCATGTTGAGACCCCGCTTGAGCGTGAAGATCAGCTTGGGGAAGATCGCGGTGCGCCGTTCGCGGCCGAGCCCGAGGATGCGGATGTCCAGAATGGCCTTCTGGATCTCGCGCTCGAGCCAGCCCTGGCCCAGGCCGAAACCGACCGACGTGAAGGGGGTCTGCCCGTTGGAGGTGAACAGCGTGTTGATCTCGTACTCGAGGCTCTGCATCGCGTCGTAGATGTCCTTGCGCGTCTTCGCACGCGCGAACTCCTCGCGCCGCTCCGGCTCGGAGATCCACTCCGCGGCGTCGGCGCGATGCTTGTCGAGGTTGCGCTGGGCGTACGGCGCGAGCAGCTCGTCGATGCGGTTCACCGAGCAGCCGCCGTACTGGCTCGAGGACACGTTCGCGATGATCTGGGAGATCTGCGCCGTCGCTGTCTGGATGGAGCGGGGCGCGACAACCTCGGCGTTGCCGATGCGGAAGCCGTCGGCGAGCATCGTGTGAAAGTCGATGAGGCAGCAGTTCGTCATCGGCGCATAGGGGTGGTAGTCGAGGTCGTGGTAGTGCAGGTCACCCTTGGCATGCGCATTCGCGACGTGCGGCGGGAGCATCTTCAGCCCGATCGCCTTGCCCACGGCACCGGCAGTCAGGTCCCGCTGGGTGTTGAAGACGTCGCTGTCCTTGTTCGCGTTCTCGTTGACGACGGCCTGCTCCTTGCCCAGCAGCCGATCGATCGAGTGGTTGATGTCGGTGGACTTGGAGCGGTTCAGGTCGCGCTGCACCCGGTAGTCGATGTAGGCCTTCGCGACGTCGTACTCACGCGAGGACAACAGGGTGTGCTCGACGACGTTCTGGATCTCGTAGATCTTCGCCTCGTCGCCGAACCGCGCGGCCAGCTCGGCGTCGATGCTCGCCACCAGCTCGTCCAGAGTGTGCTCGTGCAGGGGTGCCAGCAGCCCGTAGACCTCGACGAAGGCCCGCCGCAGCGCGGTGCGGATCCGCCCGTCATCGAAGGGAAGGCGGCGCCCGTCGCGCTTGAGCACGGTCATCGCCGCCAACGTCGCCGCAACGGCCGGTGTGGCGCCGTCCTGGCCCTGCGGGGCATCAGGGCCGGCCTCGGGCGAGATCTCGTTCTCCAGCTCGACGATGCTCATCTGCTCCCCTTCTACCCCCGGACTCTGCACCCACACCAAGATGTTGTGCAAACTACATGTCTGTAACCCTAGATATGGTGGTCGCATGCACGGGTAGGCCTAAGGTCCCGAGGGACCGCAAGCGCGGCGAGCGGAGTTGTTAGCCTCGTAACATCACCGCGCCCGCCACCAAGGAGAACGCATGAGCACGGTCATCGCGACCAAGGTCGCGAACGTTCTGCTGGACCTCGCGGACCTGCCGGCGCTCTGCCGCGACCTCGACGACGGTGTCATGCCCTTCTACCTTCGCCCGACCCTCGAACACTTCCAGCACCGGTACGGGGGCGTGTGGGTGGGTGGCCGAGTGACGGTGACCGCCGAGGGGGTCCGTTTCGCGGCCAACGCCGTCAATGCGGCACTGCACCGGGACGGCGTCGAGCTGTTCGTCCCGCACATCGCGATCACCGCCGTCACGATCGACGGCGGCGTCATGACCAAGATCATCGCGCTGCGCCTTCGCGACGGCAGCACCCTTCGGCTGCGGTGCTGGGGGGCCCATGCCCTGGCGGACACCATCCGGACGCCGACCTCGGCGCCGAGGCCGTAGATCGCGCCTGTGGCACCGCGCTCTGCACGCGAAGGGCCCAGGCCTAGTCGTCCTGGGCGAGGTGATCGGGGCGCAGGTCCAGGCGCCGCAGCAGCTGAGCGTTGAGGGCGACGACCACGGTCGAGGCCGACATGAGCAGGGCTCCGACCGACATCGGCAGCACGAAGCCGATGGGGGCAAGCACGCCGGCGGCGAGCGGAACCGCGAGCAGGTTGTACCCGGCCGCCCACCACAGGTTCTGCGTCATCTTGCGGTACGTCGCCCGCGACAGCTCAATGACCGAGAGCACCGACCGCGGGTCCGAGCTCGCCAGGATCACCCCGGCCGAGGCGATGGCCACGTCGGTGCCCGCACCGATTGCGATGCCGACGTCAGCCTGGGCCAGGGCCGGGGCGTCGTTGACACCGTCGCCCACCATGACAACCGTCCGGCCCTCGCGCTGCAGCCGGTCGACGGTCTGCGCCTTCTGCTCCGGGCGGACCCCCGCGAAGAAGCGGTCGATGCCGAGCTCACCGGCCACGGACCGAGCCACCGCCTCGGCGTCCCCGGTGATCATCGCGACCTGGATGCCGCGGGCGTGCAGGGCCCGGACCGCCTCGGACGACTCGGGCCGGATCTCGTCGGCCAACCGGATCGCCCCCGCAACAGCACCGTCGAGGACCACGTGCAGCACGATGGCGCCCTGGTCACGCCACTGCTGCGCCACCGGACGCTCGTCGAGCTGGCGCTCGGCGAGCATTGCGGGACCACCGACGAGCACGGTGTGACCCTCGACGTCCGCCCGGACCCCGACGGCCGGAGACGACGAGAAGCCTGTGGCGACCGGGAGCGCCAGCCCTCGATCTGCTGCGGCGCGGACGATTGCGCGGGCCAGCGGATGTTCGCTGTCGCGCTCAGCGCCGGCCGCAAGGCGCAGCATGCCGTTCTCGTCCGCGCTCGCCTCCAGGGCCGTGACCGCCGGTTCGCCGCGGGTCAGGGTCCCGGTCTTGTCGAAGAGCACCACGTCGACGGTCCGCATCCGCTCAAGCGCGAGCCGGTCCTTGACCAGGACGCCTGCGCGAGCCGCTCGCTCGGTCGCGATCGCCACGACCAGGGGGATAGCCAGACCCAGGGCGTGGGGGCACGCGATGACCAGCACCGTGATCGAGCGCACGACGGCGTCCTGGGGCTGGCCCAGGACCCCCCAGACCAGTGCGGTCAGCGCGGCCGAGCCGAGGGCGACCCAGAACAGCCAGCCGGCGGCGGTGTCCGCGATCCGCTGCGCGCGCGAGCTCGAGGACTGGGCCTGGGTGACCAGGCGCTGGATACCGGCGAGCGCCGTTCCGGCGCCGACCGCCGTGACCTCGACCCGTAGTCCCGAGTCGGTGGCCACCGTGCCCGCGACCACCTGGTCCCCGGTGCCGCGCACCACCGGGCGCGACTCCCCCGTGATCATCGACTCGTCCATGTTCGCCGAGCCGTCCACGACCCGGCCGTCCGCGGGAACCGCGGACCCGGGGCGCACCACGACCACGTCGCCGGCCACCAGCTCGGCAGGAGCAACCGTGACCAGGTCCGCCCCGACAACCTTCTGCGCCTCGTCGGGCAGCAGTGCCGCGAGCGAGTCGAGGGCCGAGGTGGTCTGGGCGAGCGAACGCATCTCGATCCAGTGCCCCAGCAGCATGATGACGATCAGGAGCGCGAGCTCCCACCAGAAGCTCAGCTGGTGATCGAGCAGGTGCAGGGCGGCGCCCCACGAGGAGACGAAGGCCACGGTGATCGCCAGAGCGATCAGCAGCATCATCCCGGGCTTGCGCGCGCGGATCTCACCGACCGCTCCGGTGAGGAAGGGCCGCCCGCCCCAGACGTACAGCACCGTCCCGAGCGCCGGTGAGATCCAGGTCGTCCACCCGGCGTCTGGCAGGTCGTAGCCGAGCAGCCCAGCGAACATGCCGTCGAAGGCGACCACGGGGACCGAGAGGATAAGCATGATCCAGAACAGGCGGCGGAACTGCGCGACGTGGCTACCGTGACCGCCGTGCCCCCCGTGGCTCATGCCCGGCATCCCTGGCATCGCCATGTCGTGGTCCATATGGCCGTGGTCCATGTCCATGTGGCTGTGATCCATGGGGTTCATATCCATGTGGTCGTGACTCTGCATGTCGTCCTTCCCTCCGTGCCGCGGACCCAGCGCGGACCAACTCGCGCCGCCGCAACACGTCCACTGTACCCCTGGGGGGTATCCGTCGCGACCGGCTGAGGGTCCCGTCGCGCTATCCTGCCCGCGTGAGGGCGACTTCCGAACCGTGGGCGCACCGTTTGCGCGCGTTCCTCGCCTCCCACGTTCCCGACATGAACGACGGCGTCATCACCATCGCCGGTCTGTTCCAGGGCCTGACCGGCGCCGACGCCCCGCGCACCACCGTGCTGCTGGCCGTCGCGGCGGCCGCCGTGGCGGGCGCTCTCGCCGTCGCCGGCGCCGCCTTCGACCAGCTGACGGCTGAGCGGGAAGGACAGCTCGCGCTCATCGAGAAGGAACGGAACGAGCTGGATCAGCATCCGGCGCACGAGATCGGCGAGCTCACCGCCCACTTCGAGAGCCGGGGTGTCGAGTCCGCGCTCGCACGCTCCGTGGCCGAGCAGCTGCACGCCGCCGATCCGCTCGGCGCCCGGCTGGAGACCGAGTACGGACTGCATGAACCGATGTCCCGGACGGCGCCGCTGACCGGCGCACTCTGGTCATCGGCCGCGTTCATCGTGGGGTCCTTCGTGCCTCTGCTGTTCCTGCTCGTCGTCCCCGATCCGTGGGACGACACGGCCGTCCTGCTCGCAGCCGTCCTGGCGCTGGCTCTCACAGGGTTCCTCGGCGCGCGCAGCGGCGGAATCGGCGCCGGGTCGAGCCAGATCGTGGGCACCGTCGGCAGGCCCGCGTCGGCGAGGTC
>JBQGOU010000119.1:0-9133 GCA_052086865.1 Cellulomonadaceae bacterium | reverse complement strand
CGACGAACAGCTCATCCTCGGGCAGCGAGGTCAGCCGGCGGATCTCGGCGCGGATGGTGCGCATGTGGGTGGTCGCATTCGACACGTCACCGGTCCCGGCCTCGCCCTTGGAACGGATCATCGCCGCACCTTCGGTGATGCGCCGCAGCGCCTCGCCCAGGTTGGTCGCCCCGCACACGAACGGCACCGTGAACGCCCACTTGTCGATGTGGTTCGCGTAGTCCGCAGGCGTGAGCACCTCGGACTCATCGACGTAGTCGACTCCGAGCGACTGCAGGATCTGCGCCTCGACGAAGTGCCCGATACGGGCCTTGGCCATCACCGGGATGGACACCGCGGCGATGATGCCGTCGATCATGTCCGGGTCGCTCATGCGGGAGACCCCGCCCTGCGCGCGGATGTCCGCGGGCACGCGCTCGAGGGCCATGACGGCCACGGCTCCGGCGTCCTCGGCGATCTTCGCTTGCTCGGGGGTGACGACGTCCATGATGACGCCGCCCTTGAGCATCTCCGCCATGCCGCGCTTGACGCGCGCCGTGCCGACGGTTCCGGGGGGCGTGGGTGACTCGGACACGGGGGACCTCGCGTTCGTCGTGCGGCACGCGGCGCGGTTCGCCCCGGCTCGCCGCACATCCTACGACGCGCTCGCGTGCTCCCCCGGCCGTCCGAGCGCATCCGTCCACGTGTCGTCCAGGTCGACGGTGCGCGGCATGGCCGCCTTGCCGGCCAGGCGCAGGGCGCGGATGACGGGCTTGGCCCGCACGCGCTGCGCCTGGGCGACTGCCTCGTTGTGGAAGCGTCGCGCCAGCTGGACCCGGTACCACGCCGAGGCCAGCGCCTCCAGCAACGGGGCAGCCGTCTCCGACTCCCGGAGCTCGGCGACCTCCTCGGGGTCGTCGAGCGCCTCGCGCAGCACGGCGGACAGGTTGCTCTCGGCGGCCTCGCGGCCTGCGCCGAGCCCGGCTCCGAGCGCCTGCCCGATGGCGGTTGCCGGCGCGCGCCCCCGGTGGACGACGTTGGCGAGGTCCGGCACCGCGACGATCAGCTCGCGGTCCCCGAGATCGACGCCGGCCTCGCCCGCGGTCGCCAGCACGGCGTCCGCGACGAGCATCGAGCTCGCCGGGTCCAGCTCCCCGGAGGTGGCGAGTTCCCGAGCAGCCCCGGCCCGGCGCACGAGTTGCGCGTCGAGGGCGATGCGGGAGGCCACGACCTTGCGGTGCAGACGGTCGAGGCGGACGGCAAGCTGCCAGACCCACACACCGATGGCGCCCAGCACCACGACGGCGATGACGACGATCTCGGACCACGTCATGCGTGCCCCCCTCGTCCGGAGTCACGGTGGCGGTCGGGTGCGCCGGTCTCGACCTCGGCCACGACCGTCGTGTCGACTGACACTCCATCGTCGGCGTGCCGCGCGATTGTCGACCGACGGCGCCACAACCGACGCGACTGCGGGTCCTCGGTCACCCGAACCGTCGCCTCCGACGCGGCGAGCACCATCTCGTAGACCGCCAGGATCTCGTTGGTCACCACGGACCAGTCGAAACGGCGCACGAACGCATCCGCCGCATGGCGCACCTGCGTGCGCCGGTCAGGGGAACGCAGCGCCTCGACCAGCACACGCGCGAGGTCCTGGGAATCGCCGGTGCGAAAGAGCATCCCGGCACAGCCGTCGTCGAGCACCCGCCGGAACGCGCCCAGGTCACTGGCCACGACGCACGACCCCGCACTCATGGCCTCGACCAGGACGATGCCAAAGCTCTCTCCCCCGGTCTGCGGGGCGCAGTAGACATCGACCGAGGACAGCAGGCGCGCCTTGTCGTCGTCGCTGACGGACCCGAGAAACTCGACCGATGCTGCCAGGTCCCCGAGGGTCGCCACCGCGTCGTCGCGACCCTCGTCGCCGCGTCCGGCCACGATGAACCGGGCGCCGGGAATCTGGCGGAGCACCTCGGGGACGGCCGCGACGAGGACCTGTAGGCCCTTGCGCGGCTCGTCCAGCCGGCCGAGAAAGGCGACCGTCGGCGCGGCGGGGCTACCCGTCCAGCGGTCGTCGCGCGGCGCGTCGGCCAGCGGCTGGACGTACACGCCGTTCGGGATGACGACGGCGTCGCCGCCCAGATGCTCGACCAGCGTGCGCCGGGCGTCCTCGGACACGGCGATGCGCGCCGAGATCTTCTCCAGCGAGGGCCGAACCAGGGGGAAGGCGATCTGCAGTGCCCGCGACCGGGTCATGGAGGTGTGGAACGTCGCGACGATCGGCCCCTTGGCGATCCACAGCGCGAGCAGGCTCAGCGACGGGGTGGCCGGCTCGTGCAGGTGGAGGACGTCGAAGCTGCCGTCGACAAGCCAGCGCCGCACCTTCGCCGCGGCCACCGGGCCGAATGTGAGGCGGGCGACCGAGCCGTTGTACTTCACGGGAACCGCCCCGCCGACGGCGGTCATGAACGGCTCGACCGGTGTGTCCTCGTCCGCGGCCACCAGCACCTCGACGTGGTGCCCACGCGCGATCAGGGCCTCAGCCAGGTCACGGATGTGGAACTGGACCCCGCCGGGGACGTCGTAGGAGTACGGACAGACGATGCCGACGCGCAGCCGGCGTTCACCGTCCCCGTCCGGACCCGGTCGCGCGTCGAGCCTCATTCGGACTCCTCCCCCGCCTGGCGCAGGGTGCGCGCGTACCGCTCCGGGTCGAGGTCGGCGACAAAGACCCGCTGCAGCATGTGCCAGTCCTGCGGGTGGTCCGCGATGAAACGCGCCAGCGCGTCCACCCAGCCCTGTGTGTAGGCCCCGATCCGCTCCTGGCGTGGCAGGTCCGCGCGAACCTGCACGGCAGGCAGGAACTGCACGACGATCCCCCACGGGGTGCCGGCCGCGCGACGTCGGGCCCCGTGCAGGCGCTCGTAGAACAGCCCGATGGGCAGCAGCGGGACCCCGGTGGCCACGGCGAGGGCGGCGGGACCGGCCGCGACGCGCGCCCGCTCGCCGAACATGTCGACCTCGACGCCGTGCTGCGTCAGGTCGCGGTCGGCCAGCAGGCACACGAGGGAACCGCCCGCACGAGCGGCTCGCAGCAGCCCGGTGAAGACGCCGGAATCGCCCAGGGTGAGGATGGTCATGCCCAGGTCCTGGCGGAACTGGAGGAACTCCTCGTACAACGCCTCGGGCTTGAGCCGCTCGGCGACGGTCACGACCGGCATCAGGTGCTGCGTGGCGTACGCGCCGGCCAGGTCCCAGTTGCCCAGGTGTCCCAGCGCGGCGACGACGGAGCGTCCCGCGTCACGGTGCTCCAGCAACCGTTCCTCGCCGGCGAGCCGCACCCGGGCGCTCAGCTGTTCGGGCGTCACCGAGCGCAGGGTGAAGGCCTCGGCGTAGTACCGCATGTAGGAGCGCATGCCCGAACGCGAGAGCCGGCGCAGCGACCGCGGTCCCAGGCCGGGGCGCACCCGGGCGAGGTTGGCCTCGAGGCGGCGTATGCCGGCGCCGCGGCGCAGCCACGCCACGTCGGCACCGAGCGAGAAGCCGCCGCGCACCGCGGCGCGAGGAAGTCGCCCGGTCAGGCGCCACGCGAGAGCGAACAGGTCCGCGGCGTCCGGCGCTCTCACGTGCCGTCCCCTGCCGCGGCGCTCGCGCGCACCTGGCGGCGCACGAAGGCCATGCGCTGGACGACGGTGACCAGGGCGGCCACGGCGAGCAGGCCCAGGGCGACGACGAGCACCAGGTCGGGGGCTCCGAGGCCCACGGCGAGCGCGGCGACGAGCGCCACGGCGATCCGGTCGGCGCGCTCGGCGATGCCCACGGCGGCGGTCATCCCGAGGCCCTCGGCGCGTGCCCGCGCGTAGGGGACGACGGAACCGAAGGCCAGGCTTGCCACCGCGACAATCACGCCCGCGTCGTCGTCGCGGCGCAGGAAGTAGAAGGCCAGCCCGGCGAAGATCGCGGCGTCGGCGATGCGGTCGAGCGTCGAGTCGAGGAAGGCACCCCACGGCCCGGCACGGCCTGAGGTACGCGCCATGATGCCGTCGACCGCGTCGGTGAGGACGAACAGGGCGATGACGAGCGCACCCGGGACCAGGTGACCGAGCGGGAACAGGGCGAGGGCGGTGACCACCACGCAGACGGTTCCGGTGACCGTCACCGCATCGGGGGTCACGCCGAGCCGCAGCAGCACCCGCGCGAGCGGGGTCAGGACCTTGGTCAGTGCCGCGCGCAGGTGTTCTAGCACCGGGTCCCCCGTCCACGCACCGACTCCTCGACCTGGCTGGCCGACTCCCATGCCTCGGCCAGGCGCCGCCGGGTGTCGGCGAGCAGCTCGGGCAGCGCCTTGGTCCGTGCGACGATCGGTAGGAAGTTCGCGTCACCCGCCCAGCGGGGCACCACGTGCTGGTGCAGATGCGCGGCGATACCCGCTCCTGCGACATTGCCCTGGTTCATGCCGACGTTGAACCCGTGCGGAGCGTAGGCGGCCCGGGTGGCGCGCATGGCCGTCTGCGTCAGCTCGGCGAGCTCGCCGGTCTCCTGCGCGGTGAGCTCGCTGTAGTCGGACACGTGGCGATAGGGACATACGAGCAGGTGACCGCTGTTGTAGGGGTAGAGGTTGAGCACGACGTAGGCCGACTCGGCGCGTGCCACGATCAGCGACGTCTCGTCGTCCTCGCGCGGGGCACGGCAAAACGGACACTCCGCCTCGCCGTCGTCGGCCGGCTTGTTCTCCCCGGAGATGTAGACCATCCGGTGCGGGGTCCACAGCCGGTCAAGACCATCCGCCTCCCCCGGGTGTTCCCCGGCAGGCTCGACGGCGGGCTGCTCCTTGTCCATAGTCACACCTGTTCCCGGCTGCGCACCGCCTGCACGATCCGTGCGATCGCCTCGTCGACGGGCACGCCGTTGTCCTGGTGCCCGTCCCGGAAGCGGAACGAGACCGCGCCGGCCTCGGCGTCCTCCCCACCGGCGATCAGCACGAACGGCACCTTCTGCGTGCTGGCGGTGCGGATTTTCTTCGCGAAGCGGTCCGAACCGTCGTCGAGCTCGGCGCGCACGCCCTGCGCGCGCAGCCGTGCGACGACGTCGGCCAGGTAGTCGTTGAACGGCTCGGCGACGGGCACGGCCACGACCTGCACCGGGGCGAGCCACGCGGGGAACGCGCCGGCGTAGTGCTCGACCAGGATGGCGAAGAAGCGCTCGATCGACCCGAACAGCGCGCGATGGATCATGACCGGGCGCTGGCGGGTGCCGTCGGCCGCCGCGTACTCCAGCTCGAACAGCTCGGGCTCGAAGAAGTCGAGCTGAATGGTCGACAGCTGCCAGGTTCGGCCGATGGCGTCCTTGGCCTGCACCGAGATCTTCGGCCCATAGAACGCCGCGCCCCCCGGGTCGTCCACGAGCTCAAGACCCGACTCCGTGGCGACCTGGCGCAGTGTCTCGGTCGCCTCCTCCCAGGTCACGTCGTCGCCCACGGACTTCTCCGGGTCCCGGGTGGACAGCTCGAGGTAGAAGTCGTTCAGCCCGTAGTCGCGCAGCAGGTCGAGCACGAAGCTCAGCAGGGACGCCAGCTCGTCCTTCATCTGCTCGCGCGTGGTGTAGATGTGGGCGTCGTCCTGGGTGAAGCCGCGCGCCCGCGTCAGCCCGTGCACCACGCCGGACTTCTCGTAGCGGTACACCGTGCCGAACTCGAACAGACGCAGCGGCAGCTCCCGGTAGGACCGCCCGCGCGAGGAGTACACCAGGTTGTGCATCGGGCAGTTCATCGGCTTGAGGTAGTAGTCCTGGGCAGCTCTGCGGATGTTGCCCTCCGCGTCCCGCTCCTCGTCCAGCTTCATGGGCGGGTACATCCCGTCCGCGTACCACTCCAGGTGACGCGACGTCTCGAACAGCTTGGCCTTGGTGATGTGCGGGGTGTTGACGAAGGAGTAGCCGGCCTCCACGTGGCGGCGGCGCGAGTACTCCTCCATCTCCATGCGGATGATGCCGCCCTTGGGGTGGAACACGGCCAACCCGGAGCCGATCTCGTCCGGGAAGGAAAACAGGTCCAGCTCGGTCCCCAGCCGGCGGTGGTCGCGCCGTTCCGCCTCGGCCATGCGCTCGAGGTACTCCTTGAGCTCGTCCTTCGAGGGCCAGGCGGTGCCGTAGATGCGCTGCAGCTGCGGGTTCTTCTCGCTGCCGCGCCAGTACGCGGCGGCGCTGCGCAGCAGCGCGAACCCGTTACCGATCAGCCGGGTGCTCGGCAGGTGCGGCCCGCGGCACAGGTCTTCCCAGACGACCGTCTCGCTCTCGCGTCCCGCGCCGCGCACGTTCTCGTAGATGGTCAGCTCGCCGCCCCCGACCTCGACGTTCGCCCCCTCGCCGGCTGTGTCGGAGGAACCCTTGAGCCCGATCAGCTCGAGCTTGTACGGCTCGCGGGCCAGCTCGGCGCGCGCCTCGTCCTCGGTGACGACGCGGCGGCGGAAGGTCTGGCCCTCGCGGATGATCCGAGACATGGCCTTCTCCAGGGCCTTGAGGTCCTCGGGCGTGAACGCCTCAGCGACGTCGAAGTCGTAGTAGAAGCCGTCGGCGATGGGCGGGCCGATGCCGAGCCGCGCGTCGGGGTTGAGCTGCTGCACGGCCTGGGCGAGCACGTGGGCGGCTGAGTGACGCAGCACCGATAGTCCGTCCGGAGAGTCGATCGTGACCGACTCGACGACGGTTCCCCCCGCCAGCGGCGTTGCGAGGTCGCGCAGCTCGCCGTCCACGCGCAGCACGACGACGTCGCGGCGGTCCGCGAAGTGATCCGTACCGGTCGTGCCTGTCGTCACCGTCGCCGCCGTGCCGTCGATGGTCAGACTGACAGTTTCGAGCGATGACTCGGACACGACGTGGATCTCCTCGCGGTTCTGGACGGGCGGGCGCGCAACGACGCGTCCCCGCACGATGCTACCGACCCGCGGGCAACGACAGTGCCCCCGGCCCGTGTCGGCGCGCCGCCCCGGTGCGGATGGGTGCCGCACCCATACCCCGCCCGTGCAGATGCACCGCGGACGACGAGGGCGCACCATCGAAGCATGACGCGCTTCGGGTACACCCTCATGACCGAGCAATCCGGCCCTAAGCCGCTCGTGGAGTATGCGGTGGGCGCCGAACGCACCGGATTCGACTTCGCCGTCTCCAGCGACCACTACTTTCCGTGGCTGGACGCCCAGGGCCACTCCCCCTATGCCTGGTCAGTGCTGGGCGCCGTCGCCCAGGCCACGTCCACCCTGCCCTTCATGACCTATGTCACGTGCCCCACGGTGCGCTATCACCCGGCGGTGGTGGCACAGAAGGCGGCGACGCTGGCGCTGCTCTCGGACGGCCGGTTCACCCTCGGCCTGGGGTCCGGGGAGAACCTCAACGAGCACGTCGTCGGGCGCGGGTGGCCCGCCGTCGACACTCGGCAGGCCATGCTCGTCGAGGCGATCGAGATCATCTCGGAGCTGTTCACCGGCGACTACCTCACATATGAGGGCGCGCACTTCCAGGTGGACTCCGCCCGGCTGTGGGACGTCCCCGACGTTCCCGTGGACCTCGCGGTCGCCGTCTCGGGCGACCAGTCCGTGGCCGCCTTCGCCCCGGTGGCCGACCACCTGGTCGCCACCGAGCCGAAGGTCTCGCTGGTCACCGCCTGGGACGAGGTGCGCTCCGCCCAGAGCCTGCCGCCCTCGCGCAAGATCGGTCAGATCCCGATCAGCTGGGACCGCGACCGCGGCCGCGCGCGGGCACGCGCACATGAACAGTTCCGGTGGGCCTTCGGCGGCTGGCCCGTCAACGCCAACCTGCCGACTACCCAGGCCTTCGCGGGGGCCAGCCAGTTCGTCACTCCCGACGTCGTGGCGCAGAACATCCCGTGCGGGCCGGACCTGGACGCGATCGTCGAGGCCGTGAGCGTGTACTGGACGGCGGGTTTCACCGACATCGCTCTGGTCCAGGTGGGCGACGAGGGCCAGCAGCGCTTCCTCGACGAGGCGGCCGGTCCGCTGCTCGCCAAACTGCGCGGCGCGGCACCCGCAGGGTCCTGACCGCACTACTCAGCGCTTCCCGGCTCCCTGCGGGCCAAGATGCGAGCCGGTCAGGACAGCAATCGAGCGAGCGGACTCGCGTCCAGGCCGTCGAGAATCGCGGCGGCGTCGTCGTAGACGGCCAGCGCGCCCGCGTCGCGCAGCTCCTGGACACCGATCCCGCCGCTGCGGACGCCGACGCAGCCAACCCCCGCGCGCGCTGCCGCCTGCACGTCCCAGACGGTATCGCCGACGAGAATCGCCTGGTCCGGGGCTACCCCCGCCGCATCGAGTGCGGCCTGGATCAGGTCTGTCGCCGGCTTCGCCTGGTCGACGTCCCCTGCCGAGGTCACCGCGTACAACGCGTCAGAAACGTCCAGCAGGTCGAGCAGGCGGCTGAGCTCATCCGGCTCGGCGGACGTGGCCAGCACTGGACGGGCGCCACGAGCCGCGATCGTGCGGACCAGTCGCGCCGCCCCGGGCAACGCCAGCACGCCCAGCGCCTCGCACGCATAGTGGATCGAGTGGCGGTCCGCGACGGCCTGGGCGATCAGGTCCGTACACCCACCTGCCAGCTGCTCGATGAGCAGGCGCGGGTCCATCCCGATCGAGCGGTGCACCCGCCAGCCCGGCACAGGGTGGCCCTCCTCGCGGAACGCGCGCTCCCAGGCGTTGACATGGGCGTAGTTGGAGTCGACGAGCGTCCCGTCGACGTCAAGCAGAACCGCCGTCGGCTGTCGCGCGTCAGTCATGCCTCGTTCTTACCGCACCGACGCCGCCCGCGCACGCCACCACACACCGGCTTGCGAGCGAACGGCGGGCAGCGGACGCTGAAAGGGGGCCGCAGGCGGCGGTTCCGGCAAGGAGGAACGCTCATGTCCGACATCCGAAGTATCGAGTTCGCGAGCGGTGCGGTGGTGCCAGCGCTGGGGCAGGGCACGTGGAACATGGGCGACGATCCGCGCCGTCGCACGGAGGAGATCGCGACGCTGCGGCGTGGCCTTGACCTCGGCCTGACCGTCGTCGACACCGCGGAGATGTACGGGGGCGGGCGTTCCGAACGGCTGGTGGGCGAGGCACTGCGCGGCCGTCGTGACGAGGCGTTCCTCGTAAGCAAGGTGCTG
>JBQGOU010000118.1:0-9218 GCA_052086865.1 Cellulomonadaceae bacterium | reverse complement strand
AAACCCCAATTCTACATTGGGGCCACTGTCCGAGAAGGAGCGGGCACCTCACACCATCAGCAACCACCACATTGACCAACGCATCGTCCTGCGTCACATCAGCATTCACCGTGACCTGATACGTGATCGTCACCGCATCACCCACAGCCAAATCACCCGACCACAACAGCTCCGCGCCACCAACCACCGGATCAGCAACCGACTCGCCCCCAACCACGGCCTTCGCAGAACCATCCACGAACCCCGCATTGTCGAGCACATCAGCCAAGTCATCACTGACCACAACACCGGTCAGATCCACATTCCCCGCGTTCGAGGCAACCACCGTGTACGTAATCGTGTCACCCGGGTTCACCCGCGCACCCGAGGCAGGATCCGAAGACTTCTTCACCACAAGACCCGCCTCGTTCGGCGTGTGGTTCGTCGAGCAGTCCGGATCAGCCGAACCCGGCGTGCAGTTCGGCACCACCGGCGGAACACCCGGAGGCGTCTCACCATCAGCAACCACCACATTGACCAACGCATCGTCCTGCGTCACATCAGCATTCACCGTGACCTGATACGTGATCGTCACCGCATCACCCACAGCCAAATCACCCGACCACAACAGCTCCGCGCCACCAACCACCGGATCAGCAACCGACTCGCCCCCAACCACGGCCTTCGCAGAACCATCCACGAACCCCGCATTGTCGAGCACATCAGCCAAGTCATCACTGACCACAACACCGGTCAGATCCACATTCCCCGTGTTCGAGGCAACCACCGTGTACGTAATCGTCTGACCCGGCTTCACCCGCTCACCCGAGGCAGGATCCGAAGACTTCTTCACCACAAGACCCGGCACGGCCTTGGTGTTCTCGACGGCGTTGAGGGCCACGGTGGTGTGCGTCGCGTCAATGGTGAACGGCGGCACATCGAACTGACCCACAAGGTAGCCGGCCGGGGCCTTCGTCTCGGTGAGGGTGTAGGTGCCCCAGGCCAAGTCTGTGACCAGGAACGAGCCGTCCGCCGGGTCAGCGTCGTTGGTGCCGTTGTCCACCACGGGGATCGTGGTGCCGCCCGGACCGGCCAGCGACCACTCCGAACCCGCCAGCAGCGCGCCATCGCCGTCAACCTTGGTCCAGGACACCTGGCCCGGGATCCGGTCGTAGACGTTGGTCAGCGTCACCGGCACGGTGCTGGCCTGCGCCCCGATCGTCACGCCGGTCGGGTCGAAGGTTCCCGAGCTCCAGTCCGCACCGTCCACCGCAGGGGCGGTTCCCTCCGTGAGAGCTACCTGAGCGCCCGTCGGGATGACGCCGCTTGTGACAGCTTCTCCGTTGTTGGTCACCGTCAGGGTGCCCGAGCCGGCCGGATAGCCGTTCGGCTGTCCCGACGCATTGCTGCTGGCCGGCACATAGTCGCCCGCAGGGTAGGCGTAGTCCACCGTGAACTGCGCGTCCGCGGGAACCTCAGTGGCGCCTGAGCCCTCGACCTTCTTCACCACGGAGAAGTTCCCGGTGGTGTAGGTGGGGATGACGACGGTGGAGTTGTCGGTCACCGGGTCGCCGTCAGGGGTCTCTCCGTCTACCCGCGCAGTGTTCGTGAACGAACCTGCGGTGGCCTCGTCGTCGGTCAGGGGGCCGTAGGACCCGGTGCAGACGAAGGAGTCCTGCGGGTCGAGCGTGTCCGCCGGACACACGATGTTCTTGATCTTCGGGTCGGTGACCTCAACACCTGTGAGCGTCTCCTCACCCGTGTTGGTCACCACGAAGCTGTAGGGGACAGTGTCTCCGGCGGTGAACACGGTCTTCTGCGTACCGGACTCATCCGAGTGGTCGACCGACTTCACCAGGTTGATGTCGCCGAGCGACTCGATGGTCTTGACCGTCAGCATCCGTACCAGGTGTACCTCTCGCGCGCCGCCGGTCGAGGCGGTGAAGCCGAGCTTCACGGTCGGCGGAAGGTCCTGGTTCATCGTGCCCTGGAGGACCTCATTGCCGTCCACGTACACCGTGACCGTAGGCCGGGCGTTGGCGTCAGTGGTCGGCGAGATGACGATCTTCACGTGGCGCTCGCCGGATTCGACGGAGTTTCCGCCAAGGCTGACGTCATTGTTCTCGTCGACGATGCAGTATCCGTCAGTGCCGTTGCCGGAACCGCGCAGGACGACACTGTTGGGCTGCTGACCCTCGGTTTGGGCCGGACAGGACGTCCCGACGTAAGGCTGGTTGGCAAAGTTCCCGAACCGGTCGAGCCCCACGGCCAGGTATCCCTGGTCGATTCCCGGTTCTTTCTCAATCGACCCATAGCCCAGCGCGCCGCCGACGTTGCCGCCCATGGGCCCGGTCTTGGTCAGCGTGTAGGCGCCGTCGGTGAGGAAGAAGCCGATGCCGTCAGCCGGCTGGCCGGAGTCAGGCTTGTACTGGTACTGGTCGAACTCGATCTCCAGGCCCGCATGGGACGGAATGGCCCGGTTGAACAGCACCGCGCCGGTACGCCCGCCCTCGTTGTCCGTCAGCTGCAGATAGCCCTTGCCCTCGTCGTCCGTCGTGGGGCTGTCGTTGCGCCGCTCGCAGTAGCCCAACGCCGACGCAGCCGCCGGAGGCGTGCTGCCGTTCGCCGTCGCCGTCAGACAGGCATCGCCCAGCGGCAGCCACCGGCCGTCCGCGACGCTGTCCCCCGTGAACGTCTCGTTCGTCAGCGTTGAACCCTCGTCCGCAGCGAAGGCCGGGACTGCGGGGAATGTGACCACAGCCCCGATCGTGCCCAGCGCAAGCGCCGAGAGGGCCGACAGCGACTTCGCCCACCGACGGTTGGGGCGGCGCCGTGGCCGTCCTGAGGCGTGTTGACCCACCCTGCGTTCAACGCTACGAGACACTCGAACTCCCCTATGTTGCCGATCGATTGCCCGTGCAGCGTCGCGCAGGCATGCAGGGGGGACGCTACTCGCCTCGCCCGAAGGCCATCAATGTCCTGTCGGTCACACTTGACCGAAATGCCGATTTTTCACGGCCTGGAATCGGCAGAATGTCGGGCGACGATACTCAGGACATTTCACCCGGTGCGGACGTTCAGGACCAGCACAGCCGAACCACAACGAAGAAACCCTGACCCGTTACCGGATCAGGGTGTGTCCTTCGGACTTCTGGTGGAGCTAAGGAGATTCGAACTCCTGACCTCTTCGATGCGAACGAAGCGCGCTACCAACTGCGCCATAGCCCCTTGAGCGGACACAAGGTTAACACCATCTCGAGGCCCCGGTCACCCGCGGTCCATCAGGAGGTGCGGTCGGCTACTCGCCTGCCGCCCGGCGACGGTCCAGGATCCGGTCGAGGTTGGCGAACTCGCCGGTGACGGGCTCCGAAGAGGCCTCGGGCTCCTGCGCCGCGTGCGCGCGCTCCGCGGCGTTGGCCGGGGTGGTGACGTCCTCGTCGCGCAGCGGCGCGGGCTCACGCCGGGCGGCGGGTGCCTTCAGCGTGTAGGCCGGTCGGGGCAACGAGAAGCCGGCGAGCTCCCCGGAGTCCGCCATGTCTTCGACATCCTCGACGCCGCAGGCCACGTCATCACGCGTCTCGATATCGGACGTTCTGACAAGCGAAGCCTGGACGACGACGGCGTCTGTGGGAGCGCTGACCTCGACCGGCGCATCGTGGGCCTCTTCGACGGCGTCATCAAGGCCGGCCTGCGACGCCGGCGTCATGGCGGAGGCCCGCCGTGTGATCTCGCGCGAGGAGATGAGCTCGGTCTGCGTCTGGCTGCCGTGCACGGCTCGACCGGTGATCACCGCCTGGCGCTGGCGCGGGGCGGACATCGCGCGATCGACGCGGGCACGTGCCCTGGTCCGCTCGGCCTGATCGGCGCGCTGCCCGGCGACCACCGCGCGCCGGCCCAGGGCGAGCACGCCGCCGAAGGCGAGCGTGAGCACCAGGGGGACGGCCACGGGCACCGGCCCGGCTGTCGCACCGGTCCACGCGGCCACCGCCGCAACCAGAAGCACCATGGTCAGGATCAGGCGACGACGTGCCGCGGCGGCGCGGCGCTCACGCGCGGCGACACGGTCGTCTGCGCGCACGGAGTCGCGAGCACCGGCGTTCATCGGTCGTTCCATCCTGCCCACCCCCGTCGAATCGTTCCTCGTCCTGGCCACCACCGTCGGCATCGGCCCGGTGAGCAAGCTCTGCGTGGAGGATCCGCCGGCGCCGTGCCCACGGTTTCGGGCCGTGTCCTCGCGGCTGACCGCCAGGACGCGCAGCGCGCCCGAGAACCTGTCGTCGACGCGTGCCTGTCCCAGCTCGGCACGCCGCCGCAGGCGCTGCGGAACGTAGTACGCGAACCACAGCCCGACGAGGGTCGACAGCCCCACACCGGCAATCTGCTCCACTCGACGACGGTATGCGAGCGGCGACGCCAGACGTCGTACGCGGATCGGCGTGTCTTACACGGGTGTAATTATCACCCGCAAACGATGCGTGGGCGCATGCGCAGACGTCAGCACAGCCGCGGCTGCGGGTCAGAACCCCCGGCTCGCCTGCCAGCGGGCGAGCAGCCCGCCGGGGACCTCCTCCGCGGTGAGGGCAAAGCTCCGGTGATCGCGCCACGCCCCCTGGATGTGCAGGTAGCGCAGGCGCACGCCCTCATCCCGGAACCCCAGCTTGGCCACCACGCGCAGGCTCGGCCGGTTCTCCGGGCGCACGTTGATCTCAACCCGGTGCAGTCCCAGGGTGGCGAAGCAGTGGTCCGTGGCCAAGGCAACCGCCGTCGGCGTCACCCCGCGCCCCGCGACCCTCTCGGCGAGCCAGTACCCGATGCTGGCCGAGCACAGCGATCCGTAGGTGATGGACGCGACGGTGAGCTGACCCACCAGCTCACCGTCCAGCAGGATCGCGAAGGGCAACGCGCCGCCCGCACGCGCCTGGGCGTTGAGCGAGCGCACGTAGCCGGAGAACGTCGGCGGCGGGGAGCTCGCGGGGGACGGCGCCGTCGCCTCCCACGGCGTGAGCCAGGCATGGTTGCGGCTGCGCAGCGCAGACCACGCCTCGCCGTCCGAGCGCCGCAGCGGACGCAGCACGACCGATCCGCGGGTCGTATCGTCCCGCAGCACCACCGGCCATCCGCGGTTCATCGCCCCGACCCTGTCACGTGTCGAGCACCAGGCAGTGCACCCGGGAGCCGAGCTGAACCGCCGTCTGGTCCTCGCCGATCACGGCCAGCGCGTTCGCCCCCGCCAGCGCGGAGAGGGACAGCAGGCCGATGTCACCCGGCTCGGCGACCGGGGTGACGACGTACCCCTCGTCGGGGCTGCCGGTCAGCCGCGCCGGCACGAACTCGCGCACGCCCGCCGGGCTCTCCCAGGAGGCGTTGGCATAGGCCGCGACCGAGGGCCGGTACAGCTCGGCGTGCCCAGCCATGGCGCGCAGCGCGGGCCGGACGTACACCTCGTAGGAGACCTGGGCGGCGACCGGATGCCCGGGCAGGGCGATGATCGGCACCGCACTGCCCTCCTCGCCCACCAGGCCCACGCCCTGGCGGCGCCCGGGGCTCATGGCGACATGGTCGAACCGCACGGTGCCCAGCGGCCCCAGCACGTCCATCACGGTGTCGCGGGGGCCCTCGGACAGCCCGCCGGTGGTGAGCACGACGTCAGCTCGCACCAGCTGGTCCTCGATCAGCTCGCGCAGGGTTGCGCGATCGTCGGTCACGGCGGAGACGGGAATCGGCACCGCGCCCGCGTCGCGCACCGCAATCGCGAGCGCCTGACCGTTCGCGTCGAACACCCCGGCCTCCCGGGGGCGCCCCGGCTCCACGAGCTCGTCCCCGACCGGGACGATGACCACCCGCGGCCGGGGATGCACGCGCAGACGCCGTCGGCCGACGGCGGCGGCCAACGAGATCTCCCGCGGCCCGAGCCGCAGGCCGGCCGCGAGCGCCGTCGTCCCGGCGAGGGCGTCCGCACCGCGCGGGCGGACGTTCGCCCCCGCGGCCACCGGGCGCAACACACTCACGTGCGCGGCACCGCGATCGGTCCGGTCCAGGGGGACGACGGCGTCCGCGCCGACGGGCAGCGGCGCACCGGAGGCCACGGCGAGGCACTGCCCGGGCACGCTGCGCTCGGGGTCGCCCGAGCCGGCACGCACGTCGTGAGCGACCGGGATCACGACGGGCGCCGTCGGCGTGGCCGCCGCCACGTCCGCGGTGCACACCGCATAGCCGTCGCACCCCGCCGCCGCGTGCGGGGGGAGATCGGCCGGAACCAGGACGTCCTCGGCCAGGATGCACCCGGCCGCGTCCGCCAGCAGGACGTCGAGCGGCTGCACGGGGCGGGCGACGGCCAGCACGTCGGCCAGGTGGGTCTGCACGGATCTCACGGGCGCATCACGAGTGCAGCGTACCGACCCGCCGGGATCGGATCACGGATCCTCCCCGCGAGCGGCGCCCAAGTTTGCGAGACTAGGGGCATGAGCAAGCTGGCACAGCCCTACCCGGCGCACGAGGGTTTCGAGACCGAGGACGCCAAGGAGCTCCTGCGCAGCGCCGTCCGGGCACAGCGCACGAAGCGGTCCGAGCGACGGCGCACCGAGGCAGCCCAGCAGTTCGCCGACGTGCTCGAGGCGATTCCCGAGCTCGCCTCGGCCCGGTGCGTGGCCGCCTACGTCTCCCGGTCCACGGAGCCGCGCACCGACGTGCTGCTCGAGCGCCTGGCCGCACGGGGGGTGCGCGTCCTGCTGCCCGTCCTCGGGACCGGGCTGGAACGGTGCTGGGCCGAGTTCGCGGGTCTCGACGATCTGCAGGAGCGCGCCCCGGGACGCCCGCCGGAGCCGGGGACGCCGCCACTCGACGCACAGTCCGTGGCCGAGGCCGACTTGGTCGTCACCCCGGCCCTCGCGGTCGACACGGTGGGGCGCCGCCTGGGTCAGGGCGGCGGGTGGTACGACCGTGCGCTCAGCTACTGCTCACCGGGGACCACGGTGGTGTCGATGGTCTTCCCCGAGGAGGTCTACGACGCCGAGGAGCGGCCGCTGCCCCACGAGGGTCACGACGTGCCGGTGCACGGGGCCGCGACCCCGGAGCAGATGCTCTGGTTCGCCGCGGACCGGGCCTGAGCCGACGGGTCAGCTGCCCGTCCCCGGCCGCAGCACCAGTGTGTCCTTCGCGCCCCGCGCCACCGCAGCGTCGGAGAACAGCCACGCAAAACTCTCCCCCACGGACCACGCGGCCGTCTGGTCGGCGTAGTGCGGATGCCCCGGGTGGCCGGACACACCGGTCACGACGACCCAGCGGGAGGCGTCGGGGTCCGCAAGGTCGACGACCATGCGCATCGACGGCCCCGAGGTCACCGCGAAGGAGCGCCGCTCCCCGTCAAGCGCCGCGGCGTCCCACGAGGTGGCGTTGACGATCGAGGAGCCCCCGGGCATCTCGACGGGGTCGGGGTTGACGAAGTGGCGGACCACGGACGGGACGTCGGGGCCGCCGAGGACGATGTGCTCGAGCGAGAGCAGGTGCAGCCGTCCCCAGCGCCAGTCCGCAGCGTCCTTGCCCAGCGACGTGGTCAGCTCGGCACGCGCGTCGACCAGTGCGCTGATGAGGATCTCGTCCCGGGTCTCGACGACGTTGACCGTGGTGCGGTCGTCCCACCAGGGCGACGTCGGATCGTCCAGAAGCGTGCTCACCACGGACAGCCAGCGGCTGCCACCGTCCGGCCAGGCCGTCTGCGGCAGATCGTCCCAGAACGTGTCCTGCAGCAGGTTGGCCCACACCGCATTGAGGTAGGCGGCCGCCGAGGAGTCGGTTCCCGTCGTGTAGTCCCAGTCCTCCAGCAGCGCCTGACCGTCGGCCGCGAAGTCGTCGTCGAGCTGCTGCTCCAGGAGCACCGGGACGAGGTGGGCGGCGAACGGGCTCCAGTCGTCCGACTGCATCGCCGCCATGGACTCCACGGTAATGGGTGACCCGGACTCGATCTGGCCCGTGATCAGGCTCCGGATCCGCTGCGAGCGGTAGCCGTAGTCCCAGTCACGAGTCAGGAACGGGCCGCCTCCCTCGTCGACGACCGCCTGGTTGGCGGCCACGATGAATCCCTCGGCGGGGTCGAGGATCGCCGGCATGTCCGCTGAGTCCACGTACCCCTGCCAGGCGTAGTCGGAGCTCCAGCCGGGCCGTGGCCACGAGCCGTCGGAGGGGACGTCGCCGTCGACGCGTGCCCGCACGGGCACGCGCCCTGGCGCCTGGTAGCCGATGTGCCCGTCCGCCGTCGCGAAGACGATGTTCTGCGACGGGACCTCGAACAGCGCCGCCGCGCTGGCGACGTCGGCGGCGTCCTTGGCCAGGTTCAGCTCGAAGATCGCGTCGGCACTTCGTCCCGGGGTGAGGGCGGTCCACCCCAGCGATACGGCGAACTCACCGCCGCGCCCGTCGTCACCCAGGGGGGTGCGCAAGGCGCCGACCGTCTCGCTGAGCTCGCCGGAGATGATGGGGCCGTTGCGAGTGCTGCGCACCTGGATCGTCACGGGATCAGCGCCGTTGACCTCGATGGTCTCGGTGCGCACCTCCAGTGGTTCCAGCACACCGT
Organism: Cellulomonadaceae bacterium; assembly: GCA_052086865.1. Taxonomy (GTDB): domain Bacteria; phylum Actinomycetota; class Actinomycetes; order Actinomycetales; family Cellulomonadaceae; genus Flavimobilis. The sequence continues at coordinate 670 of JBQGOU010000118.1, read as the reverse complement.
CGTAGCGGTACTCGTCCCCGCGCACCGCCTCGACGAAGAAGTCGGTGACGTCGGCGCCCAGGTTGGTCAGCCCCCAGGCGAGGTCGCCGTTGTGGCCGATGATCACACCGGGGAACCCGGCGAAGGAGAAGCCGCTCACGTCGAACGGGCAGGCCTGGCCGACTTGCTCGCAGTGCAGGCCGACCTGCGACCAGATGCTCGGTGCAGCCAGGCCCAGGTGCGGGTCGTTGGCCAGCAGCGGCAGCCCGCTCTCGGTGTGCTCCCCGCTGACGACCCAGGAGTTCGACCCGGTGCCCTCGCCCTCGGCCACGGTGTGCGGCACGGCGTCCAGTGCCTTGGCGGCGGACGCAAGCGCGTCCTGCAGCCCGTCGTCGTCCAGGGCAGGAGCCGGGTCGCCCGTCCCCTGCCCCTCGGTGGCCCCGAGGTGCACGGTGGCGGCAGCCGTCTCGGCCTCGTCGACGTCGGCAGCGGCAGCGGCAGCGGTGCGGTGCTCGAGCCATTCCTCAGAGTCCAGGATCGGCAGGTTCTCCTCGGCTTCATAGCGCGGGAAGATCTGCTCGACGAGCCCGACGTCGGGCGTCACCCCGTAGGCAACCGCCCGTTCCAGCTCCTCGTCGTAGTTGCCGCGCAGGTCCCAGGCCATCGCCTTGAGCCAGGCGACCGAGTCGAT
>JBQGOU010000117.1:0-9232 GCA_052086865.1 Cellulomonadaceae bacterium | reverse complement strand
TGGCTGCTGGTGGGCGGGGAGAAGATGAGCAAGTCCAAGCTCAACGGCATCGCCCCTGCCCAGATCATCGACCACTTCGGCTCGGATGCGTTCCGCTACTACTTCATGCGGGCCATCACCTTCGGCCAGGACGGCTCGTTCTCCTGGGAGGACATGACCGCCCGCTACCACGGCGACCTCGCCAACGGTCTGGGCAACCTCGCCTCCCGCGTGGCCGCGATGGTCGGCAAGTACTTCGACGGTCGCCTGCCCCGTTCCGGTGCGCCGACCGCACTCGAGCTGGAGCTCGAGGCCGTGGCTGCCCGGGCCGTCGCGGACGCGGAGGAGGCCATCGACCACATCAGCCCGAACGACGCGATCAACGCGATCTGGACGCTGGTCGACGCCGCCAACCACTACATCACCGACACCCAGCCGTGGCAGGTGGCCAAGGATCCGGAGCAGGCCGCCGACGGCGGTCGGCTCGCGACCATCCTCGTGACCACCGCCGAGGCGCTGCGCTCGCTGGCGATTCTGCTCAACCCCGTCACCCCGAAGGCGTGCGCGGGCCTGTGGGACCTGCTCGGGGCCGCACCGCAGCTCGGCGCACTCGCCGCCCAGCCGACGTCGGCCGCTGCCGGGTTCGGCGTGCTCGAGCCGGGCACGGTGATCACCAAGGGCGACGCGCTGTTCCCCCGGCTCGAGGACGTGGACTTCGCGTAGGGGCGCCGGTGTCGAAACGGCGTGAGCGCGACCGGGGCTGGCCGCCGGACCCGGAGCCGCTCGATGCGCCTGCCATCGACAACCACACGCATCTGGACTCGATCCACCACGTGCTCGGCGCGGGTGAGCCGGCGCCGAGCACGGCCGAGCACCTGGCCAGGGCCCGGGCCGTGGGCGTCACCCGGATGGTGCAGGTCGGCTGTGACCTGCCGGCGGCCCGATGGACGGTTGCCGCCGTCGCGGAGCACCCCGAGCTGCTCGGTGCCGTGGCCCTGCACCCCAACGAGGCTCCGCTGCACGCCGGCGTGCACGAGGTGGCCCCGGACGGCCTCGACCCCGCTCCTCGGTCCCAGCACGCCACCGGGCTGGACGAGGCCCTCGCCGAGATCGCCGAGCTTGCCCGGGCCCCGCGCATCCGCGCGATCGGGGAGACAGGGCTGGACTTTTTCCGGGGCGGCGAGCGGGCACGGGAGGTCCAACGCGCATCCTTCCGGGCCCACATTGCGCTGGCCAAGGAGCTCGGCCTGGCGCTGCAGATCCACGACCGTGACGCACACGGGGACATCCTGGAGATCCTCGAGGCCGACGGCGCCCCCGAACGCACCGTGTTCCACTGCTTCTCCGGCGATGCCGAGATGGCCGCGCACTGCGCCCGCCGGGGCTGGTTCCTGTCCTTCTCCGGCACGCTCACCTTCCGCGCCAACGACGCCCTGCGCGCCGCGCTCGCCGTCGTCCCCCCGGCCCTGGTGCTCGCGGAGACGGACGCCCCCTACCTCACCCCGCACCCGTTCCGGGGCCGGCCGAACGCGCCCTATCTGCTGCCGCTGACCATCCGGGCGATGGCCGCGGTGCAGGGCGTCGCGGCCGCCGAGACGGCGCGCGTGACGGCCGCCAACGCCGAGCAGGTGTACGGGACGTGGTGACCCGCCGAGCGTGCCCAGGACGCGGCGCGGGATTGCCACGACCACCCCGTGCGTGGTCTGATCGGAAGTCGGACCACGTCGCGCGGCGCTTCCGCGCGCGGCCCCACGACCAGACGAGGTGCACCCGGTGACCGAGCTTTCCGACCGCGGCGTGCTGCGTCACGCCGCGCGGGCGGCCGTGTTGGCCCTCGTCGTCACCGGAACCGTCGCCTTCGCCCAGGACGGGCTGCGCGCCGACGCCGACGCCGCACCGCAGACGGTCCTCGAGGCCGTGACGGCGTCCGCATCGGCCGGCGACCCGCTGGAGCGCTCCGGCGAGGTCGCCTCCCGCTCGGGGCGTGCGGCGCTGGCCACGGTCGAGTTGGACGACGGCGTGCACGAGGTCGCCGCCGAGGGCACCGTGGCGGACGCCTTGGTTGCCCTGGGCGTCGTGCTCGACGCCGATTCCGTCGTCTCCGCGGAGCTGGACGCCACACTGACCGCAGGGATGGCGGTCAGTGTCCGGACCGCGCAGTCCGCGACCGTGACGGTGGAGGAGGAGATCCCCTTCGCCACGAGCGAGATCGAGGATGCCACCCTGGCCGAGGGGCGGCGCGTCGTGCAGACCGCCGGGGTCTCCGGGCACGCTGTCACGACCTACCTGGTGCGCAGCGTCGACGGCGTCGAGATCGACCGCACCGAGCTGGCGCAGGTGGAGAGCGTGGCGGTGCGCGACGAGGTGGTGCTCGTCGGCACCATGACCCTCCCAGACGCCTCAGCAAGCGTGCTCAGCCCCGACGAGGCACGTGCGGTGGCACGCGCCATGGTCGCCGACAGGGGATGGGGCGAGGACCAGTTCCAGTGCCTCGACAATCTGTGGACCAAGGAGAGCAACTGGCGGGTGCAGGCCAAGAACTCCTCGAGCGGGGCCTACGGCATCCCTCAGTCGCTGCCCGGGTCGAAGATGGCGTCGGTGGCCGCGGACTGGGAGACGAACGCCGCCACACAGATCACCTGGGGCCTGAACTACATCGCCGGACGCTACAGCACCCCGTGCGGGGCGTGGAGCGCCTCGCAGTCGAAGGGCTGGTACTAGGTGTCGCGCGCCACCCGAGCCCGCCGGCGCTCGCGCACCCCCGCCGTCCTCGCCGCCGGGGCGCTCGCCCTCGTGCTCGGGCTGGGGGGCGGGACCGTCGCGGTGCTGCGGGGGAGCGAGCCCCTGCCCGACGACGCGTGGGCGCTGGACGCCGAGCTGCCGACCGTTCCGCAGCCGCAGGTGGAGCGCGTCTCCCGCGGGGCGGAGCGGTCCGCACCCGGGCCGACGCTCCCGGTGACCGTCTCCCTGCGCGGCGAGGAGGTCGAGACCAGCACCCAGGCCACCACGGTGCGCGATCTGCTTGGAGAGCTCGACGTGGTCCTCGGTGAGGACGACGCCGTGAGCCACGACCTGGACGATGCGCTCGAACCGGGCATGCACGTCACCGTCGCCCGGGTCGAGCAGCTCACGGAGGTCTCCGAGACCGCGATCGACTACGCCAGCACGGAGGTCGAGGACCCGAGTCTGCCCGTGGGCCAGCGCGCCGTGCAGACGCCCGGCAGCGCGGGCACGTCCGTCACGACCTTCCTGGTCACCTACGTCGACGGCCTCGAGTCCACCCGCAGCGAAATCGTCTCCTCGATCACGGCACAGGCTCAGGACGAGGTGGTGCGCGTCGGCACCGGAGTCGTGGCCACGGCCCCACCTGCCGTCTCCGGCTCGGGTGCGAGCTCGTCGTCGGGCTCGAGCACCGGCACGGGATCGGGCACCGGCTCGGCCACGGCGACCGGTTCCGGCTCTGCTTCGGCCGTGGAGGCCTCGACGCCGGTGGCCGGTAGCGGTGAGGGCACGACCCCGGAGTCCGCCAAGGAGCTGGCGCGGTCCATGGTCGCCGCTCGCGGATGGGCAGACAGCGAGCACCAGTGCCTGGTCTCGCTGTGGCAGAAGGAGAGCCGCTGGAACTACCAGGCGGCCAACCCGCGTAGCTCAGCGCGCGGCATTCCGCAGGCGCTGATGAGCGTGCACTTCACGGACCCGGTGGCCGCCGAGCGCTACCTGTCGACGCCTGCGGTGCAGATCGAGTGGGGCCTGAGCTACATTGCGGGGCGCTACGGCAGCCCGTGCGGGGCGTGGACGCACTCCCAGAACAAGGGCTGGTACTAGCACTTCAGGCCCGCCTCGACACGCTGGGGCCGCGTGATGTCGCTCACAGCGAGTTGGTGTGTGATAACGAATCGGTTACGGTGAAGCGTTGCCCTGCTCCGAGGACGCCGACCACCGGTGGGCCTGCCCGGACCGGGTGACGGGCCCAGTCCGCCATCGGACGGGCCGGACGGCCGGATCAGGACGTCGATGCTCGCAAGTGCCCCCGTGGCCTCAGGCCGCACCAAGGTGACTTGCACGCCACAGCGCGCGCACCGACGACTGTGCCCGGAAGCTGCGACGACTGGACACGTGTGAAGAACCCCTTCAGCACCAAGCGCTCGGCCGAGACCCCGGCCGGCACGGCGCACCCCGACGCCACCGACGCCCCTGCACGCAAGCGGCTGGTGCCCATCCTTGCCGTGGTTGCCGGCCTGGCCGTCCTCGGCACGGGCGCCGCAGTGGCCGCGGACGCCCACAAGGCCGTCACGATCGACGTCGACGGCCAGACCACCGAGGTCACCACCTGGCGCGGTTCCGTCGGCAACCTGCTCGAGGAGCAGGGCATCACGGTCGGTGAGCGTGACGTCGTCGCCCCCTCGGCGTCCGCTGCGCTCGGCGAGGGCTCCGAGATCGTCGTGCGCTACGGCCGCGAGATCACCGTCGCGGACGCGGAGGGCACCAGCACGATCTGGACCACGGCCGTGGACGCCGACGAGGTGCTTGCCAGCCTCGCCGCCCGCGGAGACCAGACCCGCCTCGTCGCCTCGCGCTCCTCGGACCGCGCCGCCATCGGCATCCGGCTTCCGCTGGACGGGGTGGTGGCCCTCAAGGTCGACGGCCAGACCCGTGAGGTCGCCGCCGGCGCGGAGGAGCTCGACGAGTTCCTTGCCGTGGAGGGGGTCACCCTCGGCGAGCTCGACCGCGTACACGTCGCCCGCCTGGGCGAGGACGGCGAACCCGCCGCCGACGGGCAGATCACCGTGGTGGTCCAGCGCGTCGTCGTCGAGGACCAGGCCGTCACCGAGGAGATCGGGTACGAGTCCGTCATCGAGAACGACGCCACCCGGTTCAAGGACCTTGCCGTGGCCGTGAAGACCGCCGGCGCCCCCGGCGTGCGGACGCTGGTGGACACCGTCACCCTCGTGGACGGCGTCGAGGAGTCGCGCGAGCGCGTCTCCGACACCGTCACCACCGAGCCTGTGACCGAGGTGCTCCTCCAGGGCACCAAGGAGCGTCCCGTGGTGACCACCCCGGCCGCGACCTCCAGCTCGAGCTCCAGCTCGAGCGCGGCCGCGAGCAGCGGAACCGCCGATCAGGGCACCGCGCCCAGCGGAACCGTGTGGGCGCAGCTGGCCCAGTGCGAGTCCGGGGGCAACCCGAGCATCGTCAGCAAGAGCGGCGCCTACCACGGCCTGTACCAGTTCTCCGTCGGGACCTGGCAGTCGGTCGGTGGCACCGGTCTGCCGAGCCAGGCGAGCGCCGAGGAGCAGACCCTGCGCGCCCAGATCCTGCAGGAGCGTTCAGGCTGGGGCCAGTGGCCGCACTGCTCGTCCAAGCTCGGGCTGCGCTGAGCGCATACGAGACACCAGGGCGGGGCACCTCGGGGGACCGGGGGTGCCCCGCCCTCGTCGTCCGTCCGGTCGCGTAGGCTCGTCGCCATGACTGCTCCCACGCCGACCTTCCTCGGCCCCGTGCAGGTCCGGGAGCTCGCACAGCGGCTCGGGATCCGCCCGACCAAGGCGCTGGGGCAGAACTTCGTGGTCGATGCCGGAACGGTGCGCCGCATCGTGCGCGCCGCCGGCGTGGTGCCCGGCGAGCGGGTGGTCGAGGTGGGCCCGGGCCTTGGTTCGCTCACCCTCGGCCTGCTGGACGCCGGCGCGAGCGTCGTCGCCGTCGAGGTCGATCCTGTCCTGGCTGCCGAGCTGCCGGCCACGATGGCGCGTCTGGCGCCCGCGCAGGCCGGCGAGCTGACCGTCGTCGGCGGCGATGCCCTCGAGGTGCGCGATCTGCCGGGGGCGGACCCCGTGGCGCTGGTGGCGAACCTGCCCTACAACGTGTCGGTGCCGGTCATCCTGACCTTCCTGGAGCGCTTTCCCTCGCTTCAGCGCGTGCTCGTGATGGTCCAGGCCGAGGTCGCGGACCGGCTCGCCGCGCCCCCGGGCTCGCGGACCTACGGCGTGCCGTCCGCCAAGGCGTCCTGGTACTGCGCCACCCGCCGGGTGGCAACCATCGGACGCTCGGTGTTCTGGCCCGTGCCCAACGTCGACTCCGCGCTCGTGCTGATGGAACGGCGCGACCCGCCCGTCACCAGCGCCACCCGCGAGCAGGTCTTCGCCGTCGTCGACGCCGCCTTCGCCCAACGACGCAAGATGCTGCGCGCCGCCCTGGCCGGTGTCGCCGGATCCTCGGCCCGTGCCGCCCAGCTCCTGGTCGAGGCGGGCGTCGACCCCACAGCGCGCGGTGAGACCCTCGACGTGGCCGACTTCGCTCGCGTGGCCGAGCGTCTGCACGCCGGGACCGCGCCGTGAACCGGCTGCGGATTGCGGGCACGCAGGAGCAGCACGCCGTGTGCGTGCGCGCCCCGGGCAAGGTCAACCTCGCGCTGCTCGTGGGCTCGCAGGGCGCCGACGGCTATCACCCGCTCGTGAGCGTCTTCCAGGCGGTGTCCCTGTACGAGGAGGTCGTTGCGGCGCCGGGATCCGGGGTGTCGCTGAGCGTGCGCGGCGCGGGCGCGGATCAGGTGCCGCGTGACGAGACGAACCTCGCCTGGCGTGCGGCGCTGCTGCTCGCGGACCATGTCGGCCTCGAGCCCGACGTCGCGCTCAGCATCGACAAGGGCGTGCCCGTCGCCGGGGGCATGGCCGGCGGGTCCGCCGACGCCGCGGCCGCGTTGGTGGCCTGCGATGCGCTGTGGGGGACCGCGCTGGGACGCGGTGAGCTGCTCGAGCTGGCGGCCGAGCTCGGGTCCGACGTGCCGTTCTGCCTCGTCGGGCACACCGCGGTCGGCACCGGCCGCGGTCACGTCCTGAGCCCCGTGATGACTCGTGGGCGACAGTTCTGGGCCTTCGGCATGCAGAGCGCCGGGCTGTCCACCGCGCGCGCCTTCGCCGCGTTCGACGAGGACAACGCCGAGGGGGGGACCTGGTGGCGCGCCTTCGGGCACGAGCCGCCGACGGCGATGATGGCAGCCCTGCGCGCCGGGGACGCCCATGCGCTCGGCCCCGCGCTGTGCAACGACCTCGAGGCCACGGCCGTGGCCGCCCAGCCGGTTCTGGTCGATGCGCTGCGGGTGGCCCGCCGCGCCGGAGCGCTCGGCGCGATCGTCTCCGGGTCCGGACCCACCGTGGCCGCGTTGGGCCGCTCGCAGCAGCACGCCACCGCCATTGCCGCCGCGCTGACGGCCGCCGGGGTTGTGGACACCGTGGCGTGCGCCGTCGGCGGGGTGGCGGGCGCGCGGGTCGTTCCGGGCTGAGGGTTGCTCAGCTGATCACCCGATCTGGTCGCTGAGCTCCAGCCAGCGTGACTCGGCCTCGTCCACCTCGGCGTGCAGGGCGGCCAGGGTGTCGGTGAAGCTGGCCAGGCCGGCGAAGTCGCTCTGGTCGTGGCCGGCCATCTTCAGGTGCACGGCGTCGATCTGGTTGGTGAGCTTGGTCAGCCGGCGCTCGATTGCGCCCAGCTCCTTGGTCGCCGCCCGCAGCTCCGCACCGCTCAGCGCGGGGGCGTGCGCCGTGTCGTCGGACCCCGGGGCGCCGCCGGCCGTCGCGGCGGCGGGCGTGGTTCGCGAGCCGCGCCACGAGGAGCCTGACCCGCGCTCGGCCTTGCGCAGCGCGAGGTACTCGTCCACGCCGCCCGGCAGGTGCCGCAGCCGGCCGTCGAGCACGGCGTACTGCTGGTCCGTGACGCGTTCCAGCAGATAGCGGTCGTGGCTGACCACGAGCAGCGTGCCCGGCCAGGTGTCCAGGAGGTCCTCGATGGCCGCGAGCATGTCCGTGTCCATGTCGTTGGTCGGCTCGTCGAGCACCAGCACGTTGGGCTCGTCCAGCAGGATGAGCAACAGCTGCAGGCGGCGGCGCTGACCGCCCGAGAGGTCGCGCACCGGCGTGGACAGGTGCGCATTGGTGAAACCGAGCCGTTCGAGCAGCTGGCCCGGGGTGAGCTCCTTGCCGCCCGCCACGTAGGTGGTGCGCCGGCTTGCGACGACGTCGCTGACGCGGTCGCCCTCCAGCTCGCGCAGCTCGGCGAGCTCCTGGGTGAGGGTCGCGACCTTGACGGTCTTGCCGCGCTTGACCCGGCCCGACGTCGGCTGCAGCTCGCCGGTGACGAGCTTGAGCAGCGTCGACTTGCCCGCGCCGTTGACGCCCAGGATGCCGGTGCGCTCGCCCGGGGCGATGCGCCACTCCACATCGCGCAGCACCTCGTTCGCCGGTCCTGCGTCTGCCGACGGATAGGACACGGACACGTCGAGCAGGTCGACCACGTCCTTGCCCAGGCGTGCCGTGGCGAGCTGGGCGAGGGACACGGCGTCGCGGACGGGCGGCTCGGTCTCGATCAGCTGGTTCGCGGCCTCGATGCGGAAGCGGGGCTTGGACGTGCGGGCGGGCGCGCCTCGACGCAGCCACGCCAGCTCCTTGCGCATGAGATTCTGCCGTTTGGCCTCGCTGGCCGCGGCCATTCGGTCGCGCTCCACGCGCTGCAGGACGTAGGCGGCGTAGCCGCCCTCGAACGCCTCGACGGTGGCGTCGTGCACCTCCCAGGTCATGGTGCACACCTCGTCGAGGAACCAGCGGTCGTGCGTCACGACGAGCAGCCCGCCCGCGGTGGGAACCCAGCGAGACCTCAGATGCGCGGCGAGCCAGGTCACGCCCTCGACGTCGAGGTGGTTGGTCGGCTCATCCAGGAACAGCACGTCCCAGTCGCCGACGAGCAGCGCCGCGAGCGCGACGCGGCGGCGCTGCCCACCGCTGAGCTCCCCGATCCGTGCCTCCCAGTCGAGGTCGGCGACCAGGCCGTCGATTACGTCGCGGACCTTCGCGTCCCCCGCCCACTCGTGTTCGGGGGTGTCCCCGACGATCGCCTGGCCGGCGGTCTGCGTCTCATCCAGGGTGTCCGCCTGGTCGAGCATGCCGACCGTCACCCCGCCGCGCACGGTCACGCGGCCGGCGTCGGGCTCGGTGCGCCGTGCCAGCAGGCGCATCAAGGTGGACTTGCCGTCCCCGTTGCGCCCGACGACGCCGATGCGGTCGCCTGCGTCGATGCCGAGGCTGACGGAGTCGAGGACGGTGCGGTTGGGGTAGGCGATGCTCAGATTCTCAGCGCCCAGAAGATGTGCCACTGGCCAAGGGTATGCGCCGCACCGGGCCGCAGAGCCCACCCTGGTGGCGGACCTGCCTGCTCCGCCCGCCGAGACCGAGGGATCGTCACTCAGACCGAGGGTCGCAACCCTCGG
>JBQGOU010000116.1:0-9254 GCA_052086865.1 Cellulomonadaceae bacterium | reverse complement strand
GGGGGCCCGCCCCGGGGCCCGGGGGGGCCGGGGCGGCCGCGGGGGGCAGGGGCGGCGTCCGCCAGGGGGAGTGGGGAGGAAGAGGGGCGGTCAGCCGGCTTGGACGAGCTGGCGCAGCGCGTAGAGGCAGGCGCCACGCACCTCATCCTCGCCGGAGAACTGCGAGAGCATGAACGTGGTCGAGGCCTTGGTCGCGGACAGCTTGCGTCGGCGTACGGAACGCTCGATCGCGTCGACCATCGGCTGGGCGACGGGTGTCAGCGGGCCGCCGACGACGATGACGTCGGGCGCCAGGAGGTTGCAGACGATGGCCAGGGCTTCGCCGAGCGCGGACCCCGCCTCCTCGAGGAGGCGGACCACGGCGAGCTCGCCCTGCTCGGCGCGGGCGATGACGTCGTACACGGTGGGCGGGTTGCCCGGCCGGATGAAGTTGAGGTCGGCGATGATGCGCCGCACCGACGCGACGGTCTCCAAGCAGCCGCGATGGCCGCAGTAGCACACGTCCCCGGCACCGAGCACCTGGAAGTGCCCGATCTCGCCGCTGAGGCCGGACGCGGTGGTGTACATCTCGCCGTCGAACATGAAGCCGATGCCGATTCCGGAGGCGACCTTGACGTAGGCCAGGGTGCGCGCCTCGGCGCCGACGTCGATGAGCGTGTGGGCCAGTGCGCCGAGGTTCGCATCGTTCTCGACGAGGGTGGGGATGCCCAGGACCCGCGTGCACAGCTCGACCAGCGGGATGTCGGCCCAGTGCGGCAGCGAGGACGCCTGGACCACGTATCCGGTCTCCGGCTCGACGGACGCGGACAGGGCGATCGTGCAGAGCACCACGCGGTCCCTGCTGATGCCCTCGTCGGCGAGCAGGGCATCCAGCATGGTGGAGACGATGGCGAGGGTGGAGTGCGGCTCATGTCCGAGCGCCAGCTGCCGGTTGCGCAGCCCGAACATCCGCTGTGCGGTGTCGCACAGCATCATCGTGATGTGCGTGCGGCCGACGTCGATTCCGACGACGACTCGGCTGTCCGCGACCAGGCTGATCTCGACCGAGCGGCGGCCCGAGCTGATGGCTGCGGAGCGCGAGACCCGGTTCATCTCCACCAGGTCGCGCACGATGTTCGATATCGTTCCGGCGGACAGGCCGGTGAGGCGGGCAAGGTTGGCTTGGCTCTGAGCGCCGTGGGTCGCGAGACAGCGCAGCACCGTGTCGCGGTTGCGTACCCGGAGTGCCCGCTGGGACCCGGTATCGCGCGAGCCGGGGTTCGCCATGCTCGGTCGTTGAGCCATAGCGTGATTATGCAGGCTCGATACACTTGACGTCAACTAATGAACACTTTTCCGCGTTCGAGCCAGAATTGTTATCGAATGCTCGGGCGGGGGTGTTTCCCGCGGCGGGTCAGACCGTGTTCATAGCGACTGCGGCGCAACGGCCCGCGAGGCCGGAAGGGCACCCGGGCACGGTGCCGGCGGCGGGTGCCCCGCCGGTGCAGGAGGCAGCTCCGCTGGCGCAGGATGCGGCTCAGCGTGCGGCGCGCTGTGCGGCGCAGCGAGCACACGTGCCGAAGAACTCGATCGTGTGCTCGATGTCGGTGAACCCGTGCTGCGTGCCGACAAGCTCGGCCCAGGACTCGACCGTGGGGCCATCGATCTCCACGGTTCGGCCGCAGGAACGGCAGACGAGGTGGTGGTGGTGCTCACGCCGGTCGCAGCGGCGGTAGAGGTTCTCCCCGTCGGCAGCGCGCAGGACGTCGACGTCCCCGGAATCCGCGAGGGACTGCAGTGTGCGGTAGACGGTGGCCAGTCCGATGCTGTCGCCGCCCTCGCGCAGTGTCTCGTGGATCTGCTGTGCACTGCGGAACTCGTCGGTGGCGTCCAGGGTCGCCCTGACAGCGGTGCGCTGCCGGGTCATCCGTTGCATGGGCGGTCACCTTCGAGCTGGACGTCGGGAGTTGCGTCGGCGTGCGGTGTGCGGACCAGGGGCCCTCGCAGGTGGACCGTGAGCGGTCGCAGCGCCGCAATGGCAGTGTAGACCGCGGTGGCCACGACCACGATCATCGCTCCGGGGGAGACCGGGTACCAGTAGGTCAGGGTGAGGCCAGTCAGGCACAGCACGGTGCCCACTGCGCTCGCCAGCGCCATGGTCCGCCCGAACGAGGTCGTGAGCAGCTGAGCGATGGCGACCGGGACGATCATCAGCGCGCTGACGAGGAGCAGCCCGACGACGCGCATGGCCACCGTGACCGTCAGCGCGGCCATCACGGCGATGAGAATGTTCAGCGTGCGTACCGGCAGGCCGCTCGCCCGGGCGAAGTCCTCGTCCTGACAGACGGCGAACAGTGCGGTGCGCAGGCCGAGCCCGACGGCGAGCACCAGCGCGCTCAGGACGCCGGTCACGACGACGTCGGCGGTCGTGACCACGGAGATCGAGCCGAACAGGTAGGACATGAGGTTGGCGCTCTGCCCCCCTGCGACCTGGATGATGAGCACACCGCCGGCGATCCCGCCGTAGAAGAGCAGGGCGAGCGCCACGTCTCCTCCGGTGCGGCCGCGTGAGCGCACCAGCTCGATGGCGACCGCGCCGACGACGGCTGCGACGACGGCCCCGGGCACGGCGAGGGCATCCTGGGGCACGAGCCCCATCAGTGCGCCGACGAGCCACCCGAGCGCAACGCCCGTGAGCGCGACGTGGCCTACACCGTCGCCCAGCAGGGCGAGGCGCCGCTGCACGAGGTAGGTGCCCATGACGGGTGCCGCCACACCCACCAGCAGTGCGACGAGGAGAGCGCGTTGCATCAGCGGGGTGGACAGCATCTCGACGAGCTGGTCGACAAGGCTCATCGGTCCAGGCTTTCAATGGCAGTGGCAGTGGCAGTGGCAGTGGCAGTGGCAGTGGCCGGTGCCGGGACGTGTGTCGGCACCGGTGCCGACAGGGGCGGTGGCGCGGCCGCGTCGCCGTGCGGGTGCCCGGCCCAGCGGTCCGGTGCGCCCATGGGGCAGCCGGGCGGGTCCGGGGGGCCGTCGCCTGTGATGCACCCGTGGTCGAGGGTCACCGCGCGGGTGATCAGGCCGCGCAGCTCGGCGAGCTCGTGCAGGACGATGACAATCGTCACCCCGCGGGCGTGCAGGCTCGCGAGCGTCCGGGCGAAGGCCTCCTGGCTGGCGTGGTCCACGCCTGCCACCGGCTCGTCGAGGATGAGCAGCTCGGGCCGGCGCACCAGGGCGCGGGCGATGAGCACGCGTTGCTGCTGGCCGCCGGACAGCACAGCCATGGAGCGTTCCTCGTGCTCGGCCAGGTCGACCTGGGCGAGAGCCTGCGTGGCCCGCTCCCGCCAGTCCCGCGGACGCAGGAGCCGCGAACCGCTGAGCAGTCCGGACGCGACGACCTCGCGGGCGCTCGTCGCCACGCCGCTGCGGTCGGCAACGCGCTGGGGGACGTAGCCCAGCCGGTGCCAGGGCGTGGACCGACCGAGGGGTGCGCCGAACAGCTCAGCTGTGCCGGTGGCGGGGGGCAGGATGTGTACCAGGGTGCGCACGAGGGTCGACTTGCCGGACCCGTTCGCACCGAGCAGGGCGACGACCTCTCCGCGGGTGACATCGAGGTTCACCCCGCGCAGGACGCGCGAGCTGCCGAACGTGACGTCCAGGCTGCGCGCGCGCACGACGACGTCGGACGGGACGGTGGTGGGCATGGCCCCATCATCCGGCTTTTTGAGAATCGTAGTCAAATAGGGAGCCTGTGCCCCTCGACCAGCGAATCGGGTTTCTCCTGCGCGGGGCGCTCCCAGTAGGCTGGGCGTTCTGTCAACGCCCGGTCCGTGGGCGACTCACCGCACCTGCTGGAGTGATCACAAGTGGCCGCACCGTCCAAGCGCCTCGACGCCGTCGTCTCCCTCGCCAAGCGGCGCGGATTCGTCTTCCAGGCCGGTGAGATCTACGGCGGTTCGCGTTCGGCCTGGGACTATGGGCCGCTCGGCGCCGAGCTCAAGGAGAACATCAAGCGGCAGTGGTGGCAGACCATGGTCCGGGGCCGCGACGACGTCGTCGGCATCGACTCCTCGGTGATCCTGCCGCGCAAGGTGTGGGAGGCCTCCGGCCACGTCGCGGTGTTCACCGACCCGCTGGTCGAGTCGCTGCACACCCACAAGCGCTACCGCGCCGACCACCTGCTCGAGGCCTACGAGGCCAAACACGGACACCCGCCGGTCAACGGCCTGGCCGATGTGCGCGATCCCGACACCGGGCAGGAGGGCGCCTGGACCGAGCCGCAGAACTTCTCCGGTCTGCTCAAGACCTTCCTGGGTCCCGTGGACAACGAGGAGGGCCTGCACTATCTGCGGCCCGAGACGGCCCAGGGCATCTTCGTGAACTTCGCCAACGTTCAGGGCGCCGCGCGCAAGAAGCCGCCGTTCGGCATCGGCCAGATCGGCAAGTCCTTCCGCAACGAGATCACGCCGGGCAACTTCATCTTCCGCACGCGCGAGTTCGAGCAGATGGAGATGGAGTTCTTCGTCGAGCCGGGCAGCGACGAGGAGTGGCACCAGTACTGGATCGACGAGCGCACCCGCTGGTACACGGACCTGGGGATCGACCGCGACAACCTGCGCCACTACGAACACCCGAAGGAGAAGCTGTCCCACTACTCCAAGCGGACGGTGGACATCGAGTACCGCTTCGGTTTCACCGGCGGGGAGTGGGGCGAGCTTGAGGGCGTGGCCAACCGCACAGACTTCGACCTGCGGACGCACTCCGAGGCTTCGGGCAAGGACCTGTCCTACTTCGACCAGGCCAAGAACGAGCGCTACTACCCGTACGTGATCGAGCCCGCCGCCGGCCTGACCCGTTCGCTGATGGCCTTCCTCGTGGACGCCTACACCGAGGACGAGGCGCCCAACGCCAAGGGCGGGGTGGACAAGCGCACGGTGTTGCGCCTCGACCCCCGCCTGTCGCCGGTCAAGGCCGCGGTGCTGCCGCTGTCCCGCAACGAGGACCTCTCGCCCAAGGCGCGCGACCTGGCCGCCGAGCTTCGCAAGCACTGGAACGTCGACTTCGACGACGCCGGGGCGATCGGGCGCCGCTACCGCCGCCAGGACGAGGTCGGCACGCCGTTCTGCATCACGGTCGACTTCGACACCCTTGAGGACCAGGCCGTCACGATCCGCCACCGCGACTCCATGTCCCAGCAGCGCGTGGCGCTCGACCAGGTCACCGCCTACCTCGGGGAGCGCCTGCTCGGCGTCTGAACGCCTCGGGCCGCCGCGCCGGTGCCGAGCCGGTGGGAGAATGCTGCGATGACCTCTTCGACCCTCGACACCCGCCCGGACGCCGGCGCGCACGCAGGCACCTCCGTGCCCGAGTTCGGCCCGTTGCGCATCGGGCCGATCCAGGTCGACACCCCGGTGGTGCTCGCGCCGATGGCCGGCGTCACCAACACGGCGTTCCGCACGCTGTGTCGCGAGCACGGCGCCGGCCTGTTCGTGGCGGAGATGGTCACGAGCCGCGCGCTGGTCGAGCGCAACGCCGAGTCACTGCGCATCGTGTCCTTTGACGAGAGCGAGCGGCCTCGCTCGGCGCAGGTGTACGGCGTGGATCCCGCCACCGTTGGCGCCGCGGTGCGCATCATCGCGGGTGAGGACCGTGCGGACCACGTCGACCTGAACTTCGGCTGCCCGGTGCCCAAGGTCACCAAGAAGGGCGGCGGCGCCGTGCTGCCGTGGAAGCGCGAGCTGTTCACCCGCATCGTCAGCGCCGCCGTGGACGCGGCCGCGTCCTACGGGGTGCCCGTGACCGTCAAGATGCGTAAGGGCATCGACGACGATCACCTGACCTACCTCGAGGCGGGGCTGACGGCGCAGGAGGTCGGCGCGGCCGCGGTGGCCCTGCACGCGCGCACCGCCGCCCAGCACTACTCGGGAACCGCGGACTGGGCCGCGATCCGCCAGCTCAAGCAGACCGTGACGCAGATCCCGGTGCTCGGCAACGGCGACGTCTGGTCCGCCGAGGACGCAGTCGAGATGATGCGCAGCACGGGCTGTGACGGCGTCGTCGTCGGGCGCGGCTGCCAGGGCCGGCCCTGGCTCTTCGCGGACCTGCAGGCCGCCTTCGAGGGGCGTCCCGAGCGTCAGCGGCCTGGGCTGCGCGAGGTTGCCGAGACGATCTACCGGCACGGTGAGCTCATGGTCGACTTCTTCGAGGACGAGGGGCGCGGGCTGCGCGATCTGCGCAAGCACATGGCGTGGTACCTCAAGGGATACGGCGTCGGCGGGGAGGCGCGGTCCGGCCTCGCGCTCGTGAACACCCTCGGGGAGCTGCGGGCGCGGCTGGACGCGCTCGACCTCGACCAGCCCTATCCGGGTAAGGACGCCGAAGGGCAGCGCGGGCGCGCGGGCAGCCCGAAGCGGCCGCACATGCCGGACGGGTGGCTCGACTCCCGGGAGCTGAGCGAGGAGTTCCGCCGCCGCCTCGCGGAGGCCGAGCTCTCCGTCTCCGGCGGCTGAGAGCACACCGGCGCCGTCACCTGCCCGAAACGCGGCACGGGCTAGCCTGAGGCCGTGTCGCGCATCCCCGCCCCCGTGCTGTTCCTCGTGTCCGGCATCACCCAGTACGTGGGCGCGGGCGTGGCTGTGGGTCTGTTCGCCCGTATCGAGGCGCCCGCGGTCGCCTGGGCCCGGATTGCGATCGCCGCAGTTCTCCTGATCGCCTGGCGCCGGCCCTGGCGGGCGCAGTGGACCCGGGCAGGCCTGGTGCGTGCCGCCGGGTTCGGTGCGGTGCTCGCGGCGATGAACGTCACCTTCTACATGTCGCTCGTCTACCTGCCGCTGGGTAACGCTGTGGCCATCGAGTTCGTGGGGCCGGTGCTCGTCGGCGCGCTCGCCGGAAGGGGCTGGCGCGAGCGGGCCGCGATTGTGCTCGCCGCGGCCGGCGTGGTGCTCATCGCCGGGTTCACGCTCGCCGACGGCGGACCGGGTTCCGGAAAGGGTCTGGTGCTCATCCTGCTGGCTGCGGTGTTCTGGGCGGGCTACATCGTGCTGGGTCGGCGCGTGTCGGTGGTCCGGCCGAGCGAGCCGCACGGGGTCACCGCGCTGTCGGTCTCGATGCTCGTCGGGGCCCTCGTCTTCGCCCCCTGGCTCGCCCCCGAGGTCGTGCCGTCCTTCGCCGACCCGAGCATGGCGGCGCTGCTCGTGGCCGTCGCCGTGTGCTCGTCCGTCATTCCGTACGGCATCGACCAGGTGGTGCTGCGCCGCTCGGGCACCGCGCAGTTCGCCGTGCTGCTGTCCATGTTCCCCGCCACCGCCCTGCTCGTGGGCGCGGTGATGCTCGGTCAGCTGCCGCACTGGTTCGAGGTGCTAGGTCTGGCGTGTGTGTCCGTTGCCATCGCCCTGACCAGCCGGCCGAGCCGTCCGGCGGCGCCCGCCTGAGCGAGGCCGTCAGGCCGGGAGGGCCCAGATCGTGACGTCCGTCGGCACGAGGGCATCCTCGAGCGGCCCGCTCGCGACCAGCACCGCGTACCCGCCCGGCACCGCGACCGACGTCGGGCCGTAGTTCGTCAGGACGAGGACGTCGCGGTTGACGAACGCGAGCACATCGGGGGAGCCGGCGAGCTCGTCGACCCAGCTGAGCGTGCCGTTGCCCAGCGCGCGCCGGGTGCGCTCGGCCAGGGCCGTGCGGTACAGCTCCAGCGTCGAGCCCTCGACTCCCGTCTGCACGTCGGCGGCGAGCGGCACGTACGACGCCGGCTGCGGCAGCCAGGTCCGCCCACTCGGGCCGAAGCCCAGCCCGGGAGCGCTTGCGGACCACGGCATCGGCACGCGGCACCCGTCGCGCCCCGCCTCGGCGTGGCCCGTGCGGAACCAGGCCGGGTCCTGGCGCAGCGAGTCGTCGAGCGAGGTGTGCTCGGGCAGGCCGAGCTCCTCGCCCTGGTACAGATACGCCGAGCCGGGCAGGCCGAGCATCTGCAGGCTTGCGGCGCGGGCCCGGCGCAGGCCCAGCACCGGGTCGGGCTGCGGCTCGTGGGCGCGGATGCCGTTGGGGCGTGCGCCGGGCTCCGCCAGCCCGAGCCGGGAGGCGTGCCGCACGACGTCGTGGTTGGACAGCACCCACGTGGTGGGCGCTCCCACCGCGTCGGAGGCCTCGAGCGACTCGGTGATGACGCGCCGGACTGGCCCGGCCTGCCACGGCGTCGTCAGGTAGGCGAAGTTGAAGGCCTGGTGCATCTCGTCAGGGCGCACGTACCGGGCCAGGCGGGCGAGGGGCTCGACCCAGGCCTCGGCCACCAGGGCGCGGTCTCCGTCGTACTGCGCCAGGACGGCGTGCCACTCGCGGTAGATGTCGTGCACGCCGTCCTGGTCGAACATGGGCGCCGGATCCGGCACGGCCCGCTCGCCGCCCTCCTGCTCGGCGCCCTCGACCATCGAGACCTCCCCGCCCCAGTCGGGTAGGCCCGGCGCCTTGACCAGGCCGTGGGCGACATCGACCCGGAAACCGTCGACCCCGCGGTCCAACCAGAACCGCAGCACCGACACGAACTCGGCGTGCACCTCGGGGCTGGTCCAGTCGAGGTCCGGCTGACGGGTGTCGAACAGGTGCAGGTACCACTGGGTGTCGCGGACCCCCTCGTGAGTGGCGGCCGGGCGCTGGTCCACCCGGGTCCATGCCTGTCCGCCGAAGATGGAGCGCCAGTTGTTGGGCGGAAGCTCGCCGTGTGGGCCCCGTCCGTCTCGGAACAGATACCGCGCTCGCTCGGGGCTGCCCGGCCCTGCGGCGAGCGCCTCGCGGAACCACACGTGGTCGTCCGAGGTGTGGTTGGGCACGAGGTCGACGATGACGCGCAGCCCGAGCTCATGCGCGCGGCGCAGCATCGCGTCGAAGTCCGCCAGGGTGCCGAAGACGGGGTCGACCCGGCGGTAGTCGGCGACGTCGTAGCCGGCGTCGGCCTGGGGGGAGCGGTAGAAGGGGGAGAGCCACAGGGCCTGCACCCCGAGCTCGGCCAGGTAGGGCAGGCGGGCCGTGACCCCGGGCAGGTCGCCTGTGCCGTCGCCGTCGGAGTCGGCAAAGGAGCGGGGATAGACCTGGTAGATGACGGCATGGCGCCACCACTCGCCGTGGCCGGCCGCACCGGTGTGGACGAGGGTGGTGGGAAGCGCGTCGGTGTGGGGCACAGGTGTCCTCGGGTGCTGGGGTCGGATCGGATGCTCGGGTCAGTTCAGGTGCTGGGACCGGCTCACTCGGAGGCCCGGGCGCCGGCGGCCACGGGGGCGATG
>JBQGOU010000115.1:5540-9275 GCA_052086865.1 Cellulomonadaceae bacterium | reverse complement strand
CGGAGGCGAGCGGCAGCACCCCGGTGCAGTCACCGGCCGCGTACACCCCGCGCACGGAGGTGCGCGAGACGCGGTCCACCTCGATGTGCCCGCTCGCGGTGGTGCGGATCCCCACGTCCTCGAGGCCGAGGTCCGCCGTGTTCGGCACGGCGCCGACGGCGATCAGCACGTGGGAGCCGGTGACCACGCGGCCGTCCGCCAGCGTGACCTCGACGTGGGCGTCCTCCCCCTCGCCCACGACGACGGCGGACTGGGCCCGCGAACGCGACATGACGGTCATGCCCCGGTCGCGGAACACGGCCTCGATCAGCTCGGCCGCGTCGGCGTCCTCACCGGGCAGCACGCGGTCGCGGCTCGAGACGAGCACGACGTCCGCGCCGAGCGCGTTGTACGCGCCCGCGAACTCGGCGCCGGTGACGCCGGAGCCCACCACGATCAGGCGCTGCGGCAGCTCGGCGAGGCCGTACAGCTGGGTCCAGGACAAGATGCGCTGCCCGTCGGGGCGGGCGGCGGGCAGCTCGCGCGGTGTGCCGCCCACGGCGAGCAGGACGACGTCGGCCACGAGCTCGCGCACGGCGCCGTCCGCCGCGCGCACCTCGACGCAGGTGGGCGAGGTCAGCCGGCCCCGGCCCGCGACCATCGTCACGCCCTCGCGCTCCAGCCGCGCGCGGATGTCCGCGGACTGCGCCGCGGCCAGGGCCATCACCCGGCTGTTCACCACGCCCAGGTCGACACTCGGGTGCACCGCGTCGCCGGCGGAGGACGCGAGCGTGATGCCGAGGTCGGAGGCCCGGGCCGCAATCGTCATCCAGTCGGCCGTGGCGATCAGCGTCTTGGACGGCACGACGTCGGTCAGCACCGCCGCGCCGCCCATACCCGTGGCCTCCACGACGGTGACGTCCGCGCCGAGCCTGCGGGCCACCAGCGCGGCCTCGTAGCCGCCGGGACCTCCCCCGACGATGACGATCCTCGGGGCGGTCGGGGCGTGCGCTGGGGGGGTCACCCCTCCATTGTGCCAAGGACCGCGCCCGGGCGAGTGCCCGCGGGCCTGCGCACCGGCTAGCCTCGGACCATGACGACGCTCTCGATCGACGATCCCGCCACCGATCCGTTCGAGGTGGCTCGCGCTGCGGCCACCGTGCTCGCGCAGGCCACGGGCGTCCCTCGCCACGATGTGGCCCTCGTCCTGGGCTCGGGCTGGGGCGGCGCGGCCGACCTCATCGGCGAGACCGTGGCCGAGGTGCCCAGCACCGACCTGCCGGGCTTCACCGCCGCCGCCGTGGCCGGACACGTGGGCACGCTGCGCTCGATCCGCACGCCGGACGGGCGGCACGCGCTCGTGCTCGGCTCGCGCACGCACCTGTACGAGGGCCGCGGCGTGCGCCGGGTCGTGCACGGTGTGCGCACGGCCGCCGCTGCGGGAGCGACGACGATCGTCCTGACGAACGGCTGCGGTGGCCTGAACCCGGACTGGGCGCCGGGCACGCCGGTACTCATCAGCGACCACCTGAACCTCACGGCCACGTCGCCGATCGAGGGCGCGACCTTCGTCGACCTCACCGACCTGTACTCCACGCGGCTGCGCACGCTGGCCCGGGAGATCGACCCGAGCCTGCCCGACGGCGTCTACGCGCAGTTCCGCGGACCGCACTACGAGACTCCCGCCGAGGTGCGCATGGCCGGGCGTCTGGGCGCCGACCTGGTGGGTATGTCCACGACGCTCGAGGCCATCGCGGCACGCCAGGCGGGCCTCGAGGTCCTCGGAGTCTCCTTGGTGACGAACCTGGCGGCCGGCATCAGTGCCGAGCCGCTCTCGCACGCCGAGGTCATCGAGGCCGGGCGCGCCGCCGGTCCGCGGATCAGCGCCTTGCTGGCGGCGATCGTCGAGGCGGTGACCCGATGAGCGTCGCCGAGGCTCTCGGCCCCGAGCTCACCGCCCGGGTGCGGGCCTGGATCGCGGACGACCCGGACCCCGCAACCCGCCACGAGCTCACCGGCCTGCTGGCCGTCGACTCCTCCCCGGCCGCCGTCGGCGCCGCCGCGGCAGAACTCACCGACGCCTTCGCGGGGACGCTGGAGTTCGGCACCGCCGGACTGCGCGGAACGATGGGCGGCGGTCCGAACCGGATGAACCGGGCCGTCGTGATCCGGGCCGCCGCGGGCCTTGCCGCCTACCTGCTCGCCGCGCGTTCCGGTGCGCGCCCGAGCGTGGTGATCGGCTACGACGCGCGGCACGACTCGGACGTGTTCGCGGCCGACACCGCGGCCGTGATGACCGCTGCGGGCATCGACGCGCATCTGCTGCCCGCCCCGCTGCCCACACCCGTGCTCGCGTTCGCGGTGCGCCACCTGGGCACGGATGCGGGGGTGATGGTCACGGCGAGCCACAACCCACCCCGGGACAACGGCTACAAGGTGTACCTCGGCGGCGAGGTCGTGACGGACTCCGGCCAGGGCGCCCAGATCGTTCCCCCGTACGACGCCGAGATCGCCGCGCGGATCGCGGCAGTGGACTCCGTCGCGTCCGTGCCGCGGGCGGCGCAGGGCTGGACAGTGCTGGGTCCGGAGCTCCTCGCGGCCTACCAGGAGGCGGTGGGCCGGCTCGCGACGCCGCGTGAGGATCTCGCCACGCCGCGCGAGCTCTCGATCGTGTACACCCCGATGCACGGCGTCGGTGGCGCGGTCACGACAGCGGTCCTGGCCGCCGCCGGGTACACCGATGTGCTGACGGTGCCCGAGCAGGCGGCGCCCGACCCCGACTTCCCCACCGTCGCGTTCCCCAACCCGGAGGAACCGGGGGCGATCGACCTGGCTCTGGTCCACGCCGAGCAGGTCGGCGCGGACCTGGTCGTGGCCAACGACCCGGATGCCGACCGGTGCGCCGTCGCCGTCCGCGACCCTCGGCTGGGGTACCGGCCCGGCCCGGCGGGCGCACGGTCCGGCTGGCGTATGCTGCACGGAGACGAGGTCGGCGCGCTGCTGGGCGCCGCAATCGCCGAACGCGCGGCGCTGCTGCGCATCGCGCCGAACACCCTGCGGTTCGCCAACTCGATTGTGTCCTCCCGGCTGCTGGCCGCCATCGCCGGCGCCCACCACCTCGCGTTCTCCCAGACCCTGACCGGGTTCAAGTGGATCTCGCGCGCACCGGGGCTGATCTACGGCTACGAAGAGGCCCTGGGGTACTGCGTGGACCCGAACGTCGTCAGGGACAAGGACGGCATCAGCGCCGCGCTGCTGCTCGTGCAGCTCGCGGACCGGCTCAAAGCCGCCGGACGCAGCATGGTCGACGCACTCGACGACCTGGCCCGCAGCTACGGCCTGCACCTGACGGACCAGCTCTCCGCTCGCTTCACCGACCTGGCGCAGATCCCGGCCACGATGGACCGGCTGCGCGCGGCTCCCCCGGCCACGCTGGCCGGATCGCCGGTGGTGTCCGTCGAGGACCTCTCCCAGGGCGCGGACGGGCTGCCGCCCACGGACGGGCTGCGGCTGCTGGCCGCGGACGGCACGCGGGTGATCGTGCGACCGTCAGGCACCGAGCCCAAGGTCAAGTGCTACCTCGAGGTGATCCGGCCGGTGGCGCCGACCGCGAGCTTCGACGAGCTGACCCTCGAGCGGGAGGCCGCACGCGCGCATCTGGACACGCTGCGCGCGGAGCTCACGGCGGCGCTGGGGCTGTAGGTGGGCGCCACGCAGCCGGGCACGCCGGCCTGGTGCGCCGCGGTCGCTGGCGCG
>JBQGOU010000115.1:0-5530 GCA_052086865.1 Cellulomonadaceae bacterium | reverse complement strand
GTGGGGGCCGGCCACGGCGCACTCGCTGCGCCTGCGTGTGCGCGGGGCGGCGCCAGGCCCCGTCACGGCGGCGGTGCTGGAGGAGTGGCTCGCGGCCCTCGGCTCGCGCGAGACGCCGCACCCGTCGTCACCCAGCACGGCTCGGCCTACCACCGCCCCGACACCCCCGCGGTGCTGCGGGAGTCGCTGCGCGGTTACCTGGCCGGTGCGGGCCTCGTTGTGGTCGCCGTGTCCGGTGGTCGCATCGTCGGCTTCGCGAATGCGGTGACCGGCGAGGAGGCGTCGTGGGTCGCCCCGCTCGTGTCCGTGCCGGCGGCGTCCTACGTCGGCTACACGGAGGTCGAGCCCGGGCTGCGCGGACGCGGCACGGGCAGCGCGCTGCTGCGCACGCTGGACGCCTGGCTGGCCTCGACCGACGCCGATGTGGACGTGCTGCACCACGCCGCGCTCAACCCCCTGTCGACGCCGTTCTGGTACGGCCACGGCTTCCGGCCGCTGTGGACCACCTGGCGGCGGGCCGTCTGAGCGGCGCGTCTCAGGCCTCCCTGGCGCTGACCGTCCTGCCTGCTGTCACCACCACAATGGCCACGGCCGTGCCAACCGCCGCGAGATAGCCGACGACGACCCATACTGGTACGACAGGCGCGAAGCCGAGCCGTGCCAGTCCGGCAACCGTCACGATCGAGGCAACAATGATCCCCGTGAGCGCACCTGAGACCACGCTGGGACCACACTCAGCGAGCAGGCTGCGTGCCGTCCAACTCCGGGGCACACCGAGCGCGCTCAGGTCGGATGCCTGGCGCCTGAGCGTCGCCACCCGGCCACGGTCGGCCCCGATGAGCATCGCGGTACCGAGCAACGACAGTCCCGCAACGACCGCAGTCAGGATCGGGTCGAGTCGATGCACCGTCTCGGGCCGCGGTGTCAGCACAGACCGGGCGTCCAGGCCGTGCTCGGCGAGCAGGCTGGGGATCCGACGGATCTGCTGACCGTCGAGTCCCACGTACACCTGCGCTCCCGCACTCGGATCAGCCTGAAGGTCGAGCGGTCCGCCCAGCAGCATGAAGCCCTCACTGTCCCGGCTCCAGCGTTCGTCGACTCGCACGTCGACACTGGCCGGCACTGGTACCTCACCCTTCTCGGTCACGAGCCGTGGACCGTGATCCGCACCGGTCCAGACCACCCCTCCCGACTCCAGCGTATGGACCGCGGCATCGTCGAGGTTCGTGTCAAGAAGAAGCTCGAGGTCGTGCACTGAAGCGAGCGCACTCACCTTGCCGATCCCTCCAGCCAGTGCCAGGTACGGCTCCTTGTCCGGCCCTTGCGCCGGGAACACCTCCACGCGTTCTGCCTGGGGCGCAACGTCCGCGACGATGCGGTGGATCTCTCGGTCCGTCGCCGATCCGCTGGGGTAGTACAGCACCTGGTGGGCCGACGGCGGGATCCGCTCGTTCGCGTTGTCGAGAGCGAGCTGGGTCGCAGCGATCGTGAGCAGCGCCGCACCCGGTGCGACGGCCACCACCGCAGCGGCCCACATGCCGGCGGCGGGGCCCGGAGTCCGTTGGACGCGACGTAGCGCCAGCCCAGCCGAGGCGTGCCTCGGGCGTAGCCAGCGTGTCAACCTCGAGACGATGTCGGGGCGAGTAGCCCAAGCGCAATCGTCGCGGTGAGGACCGCGCCGACGACGGCGACGAAGTCGACTGGCATGGCGACGAGCAGGCCACTTGCTCCAGTGAGGACGATCGCAGCGAGGTGCCGAGCCGTGGTCGATCGTGCCTCGACGCCCTCAGCGCGCGGCGCCCGGCCCGCTGCACGGATCTGGCACAGCGCCACCACCAGGCCAAGCCCCAGCCCAGGGAGCGCAACCCGCCCCATCGGGTCGAGTGGTAACGGCATCGCTGACAGCTCGTGACCCGCAACCCAGCGCAGCACCGGACCTGCCGCCACGCCGAGCACCGCCCCGAGAGCGACGCCGACCAGCCCGGCCACCCCGAGCACCCACAGGTCCGCAACATGTGCGGCGGCTGTCGCCGCTCGGGGCGGCACACCCTGAGTCACGAGCAGTGCCGTCCGCGTGCTGCGGGCGCGGCCGCGGAGGGCAAGGACCAGGCACGTCACCGTGACCCCGAGCAGCACGGCAGGCACGCGGTAGATGATCGGGTGAGTCGCCGCCAGGGACAGGCGGTCACCTGCCATCACGACAGCCACCGAACCGTCGCTCTCCGACTCGGCATGCGCCAGAGCCAGACGGTCTGCGTTTCCACCGTCGTGTGGAGTGCCATGGTTGCCCCAAGCCGCGGGAAGCGCTCAGCGACCTCGGGCCACCCGAATGATGCCCAGGTACCGGGCGCCGCAAGAATCGTCCGGCCGCGCTCCGCCCAACGGTTCTCGGTGACAGCCACGATCGTCGACTCCGCTGGCAGGAGTCCGGCGGGCAGTACGTGCCCGGCCTCCCACCCTGTCGCGGTCGACACGGCGATCTCACCCGGGCGCTGGGGCCAGGTCCCGGCCGCGAGCGTCCATCCGAAGCTCACGGCGTTGCACCCCTCCAGCTCGGTCAGGACAGCTACGGAGTTCGTATCGGCATCCGGAACGAGGATCGCACTGAGGCTCACGCACGCTTCCGGGTCAGCGGCGCGGCCCTCGTCCAGCGCTGCCGCAGTGTCGGCGGCCGGATCGATCGAACCGAGCGATCCCAGCTCGAGCGTGGCCTCGTGACCACCGTGCTCGAGCATCTGCTGGCCCGCTACCGGCATGACGATCCGGACGAGCGATGCGTGCAGAAGGACGACGACGGCCACAACGACGACGACAGGCGTCGCCCAGGCCACGCCTTGGCGCGGCCTGGCGAGGCGCAACGACGTGCGCAGCAGGAGCCGGGCGTTCACGCAAGGCCGACCGGGGCGTCCGGCACCGCAGCACGGTCGTCCACCACGGCACCGTCGCGCATCCGCACGACTCGGGTGGCCCATCGGGTCGCCTCAGGATCGTGTGTCGCAGCGAGCACCGTCGTGCCATCTGCGGCGAGACGAGCGAGCAGCGCGTAAATCGACCGTGATGTCTCGTTGTCGAGGGCCCCGGTCGCCTCGTCTGCCAAAAGAACGTCTCGGCCACCGACGATGGCGCGCGCAACGCCGACGCGCTGACGCTGACCGCCGGAGAGCTGATCGGGGAACCGCGCTCCCAGCTCGCCGATACCGACGCGGTCCAGCGCGTCGCGCGCCGCGCGCGCTGCCGACCGTCTCGAATGCCCGAGCACCTCCAGGGGAAGCATCACGTTCTCCCGCGCCGTGAGTTCGGGCAACAACCGATGCTCCTGGAAGACCACCCCGGTGGTGCGCAGCCTGTGTGCGGCACGCTCCTGCTCACCGAGTGCGGTGATGTCGGTTCCTGCGACGACAACAGTTCCAGCCGTCGGGACGTCGATGCCTGCGACGAGATTGAGCAGCGTGGACTTGCCGCATCCGCTCGGTCCCATGACACAGACAAACTCGTGAGGACCAACGTTCAGGGTGACCGCTCGGACCGCGTGAACCTTCTCGACCGCAGAGGTGTAGGTCCGCGCGACGCCGTCGATCAGTACGTTTGCGCCGCTGAGGTCCGGAGCGGCCACCCTTTCCTTCATCAGCAGGCGCCGTTACCTGCCCAGGACGACATTGCGTCGTTCTGCGTCAGAACATTCATCTTGGGGTTCTCCCTGTTCGCACTCATCGTGAAGCACGTTCCGCCCCCGTTCTTGTTCTTGTTCTTGTTCTTGTACCAGCGAGCATTAATGGAACGGCGGTTCTCCCACGATGAGACGTGGTCTTCCGCAGCGGTTGACAGATTCTCAAGGCTGAAACTGGTCGAGCGATATCCCAAACCTCCTCCAGAATTCCAGTCCTTGTAGACGCAGACCCTCCCTGCGGCGCAGTAGTCTGGGTTTCCAGCGTTGGCGACAACAGGGACAGCCGCCATGACCAAACCGAGAGTCGCTGCTCCAACCATCGCCTTAAGGCGTCGAGCGTTCATGAGTCACTCCTCATGCAGGTGGTGACCGCCGATTCGAGTCAACATTGACTGGCCGACGGCTAAACAGTAGCGGACTACCGCATTGTCCACCAGGCCGAATGACGCGACTTCTGCTCTGCAGCTCAATGGCGATCTTCTCCCTCCCGATATCGACGACAGCTACACGACGAGCCGCAGCCGCCGGGGCGCAAGGTCGATCCGGACCTCCTGGCCCCAGGTCGCGCTCACCCGGTCCGACTCCATGCCGTCGCCGAACACGACCAGCTCGTCGGAGCCGACGGTCAGGCGCAGCTCCTCCCCCTCCTCGAGTCCGCCCTCGGTGAGCTCCACCCCGGTCAGGGGCGAGGGCCAGGCCTCGCGCACGAACCAGGCGAGCCACGTCTGCGCCTGGGTGGGCAGGGCCCGTCCGCCCCGGTCGTGCGCAATCGAGGCGCACCACCCGGTCGCGCCCGTGCCGGTCGCCACGATCAGTCCGGAGGAGGACTGGCGCTCGGCGCGCCCGCCCGCGGCGAGCGTGTACCGCGCGGACTGGTGCGAGGGGTGCCCGACGAACACCTCGTTCAGCGCGGTCAGGACCTGACCGTCGTCCAGGCGGGCGCGGACGGTGGCGAGCTCGGTGACCGGGGTGCGCCTGGCGCCGTCGGGCCCGGCCCAGGCCGCCAGGACGCGGCGCGCGGCCGCGAGGTCGTGGCGCACCAGCACCCCGGGGTTGGCGCCGGGCTCCGGGTCGACGCCCAGCACGAGCTGGCCGTCGAGGTACTTGGCGACGTTGGCCACAAGCCCGTCGGGTCCGACGACGACGACCACGTCCTCGGCCGCGAACAGGAACCGGGCGAGGTCCTCGCGTTCGACCTCGGCAACCGCCCAGTCCGCAGGCACCGCCCCGACGAGCTCGGCACGGGTGCCGGTGACGGCGTCGTGGCGGGCCTGCACCTCGTCGAGGCTGCGCCCGCGGGTGCGCAGGAAGAACTCGGCCTGACCGCGGGTGGCGTGCCGCGCAAGCAGCTCGTCCAGCTCGGTGCGCCGGTGGACGAGCACCATCCGGGTGCGCATGTCAGGCCTCGTCCGCCGAGGCGGCCTGCGCATGCGCGCCCGTGAAGGCGGCGAGCGCCCCGGTGAGCAGGTCCGGGGTGATCGTCAGGCTGCCCACCTGCGGCAGCGCCTTGGCAGCGTCGCGCAGGGCCAGGGCCAGCAGCGTCTCCTGGCCCGCCTCGGCGTACATCGCCATCATGGCTGTCTGCTGATCGACCTCCGCCTGCCCGACCACGCGGATCTCCTGGGCCCGGGTCGCGGACCCGATCTGCCGGCGCTCGGCCGCGGCCGTCTCCTGCGCCTCGCGGCGGGCGTTCGCGCCCTCCTGCACCACGAGCTGCTCGCGCCGCGTCGCCAGCTCGATCCTGCTGGCGAGCTCGTTCTCGGAGATCGTGCGCTCCCGCTCGACAGCGAGTGCGCGGCGCTCGTACATGGCCCGGTCCGCCTCGGCCTGCAGCCGCTCGCGGACGGGGGTCTGCAGGGCCTT
>JBQGOU010000114.1:0-9376 GCA_052086865.1 Cellulomonadaceae bacterium | reverse complement strand
CTGGGGTGGCCGCCGCAGACCGCCCGCGCCGCGGTCGAGCACGTCTGCCAGGCGCTCGCTCGGGCGGGGTCGCGGCAATCAGCGTTCGAGGTGCTGCGCCGCGACCAGCACTCCCGCGCCCTGCTCGACCTCCCCGGCACGTCCTGGACGGCGCTGCTGCGGGTCCTGCTCGGCAACCCCGCCCCGGGCCTGTGCGCGACGAGCGCGGGCCGGGGCATCCTGCTGCGGTTGTTGATCGGTGAGACGTTGCCGGTGCTGCTGCACGACGACGACCTCGTGCTCACCGTCTCGCTGGCGGCCCCGAAACATGGGGGTGGGCGATGAGCGGCGGGCATATCGAGCTGGAGCGGGCGGTGTCCTCGATCATCATCGGCAACCGGCACCGCACCGACCTGGGCGATATCGACGCCCTTGCGGCGTCCATCGCGCGTGACGGGCTGCTCCAGCCCCCGACGATCACGCCGGACGGGGTGCTCGTGTGCGGCAGGCGCCGGCTCGCCGCGATCCAGAAGCTGAACTGGCGGGTGGTGAACGTCTGGGTCCGGCAAGGGATCTCCGACCGGCTCGGGCACCTGTTGGCGGAGCAGGACGACAACCTGCTGCACAAGGACCTCACCCCGCTGGAAGCTGCCAGCCTCTACCGCGAACTCAAAGCCCTCCTCGCCGAGGACGCCGCACGTCGGCAGGAAGCCTCGCGGTTCTCCGCCGACCGTCAGTCCGAGGAGGAAGGGGACGGTGGCGGAAATTTTCCGGCACCGTCCCCTCGTGCGGGTGAGGCCCGGCAGCAGGCGGCGGCGATGATCCCCGGCGCTGCGTCCTATCGGACGTTGGACAAGATCGAGTACGTCCAGCAGGCCGCCGCCCGCGACGACCTCCCCGATGAGACCCGCACCCAGGTCGCGGACGCGCTGGCGCGGATCGAGGCCGGCGCGCCGGTGCATCCGATCTTCGAAGAAGTCCGCGGCCTGGTCGGTGATCCAGGGGCGTCGCGGGATGCGCAGTTGGATGAGCTGGCGAAAGCGGCGCTTGCCCGGGCCAAGGGCAAGCCGCAGCGCCGCAAGGCCGGACGGTCTCCGGTGGCGGGGCCGGTGGTGTGGACCACGCGGTCGTTCCTGGTGATCTGGGGCGAACTCACCGATTGGTGGACGCACTACGACCCCGCCCAGCTCGCCACCGAGCTCACCGATGAGCAGATCGAAATGTTCCTGACGATCGCCGCCGGCACCACCGCGTTCGCCACCGCCCTCTCCACGGCGCGGAGCACCGAGCCCAGCGATGCAGGCGATCCCGCCGAAGATGCGGATGGGGAGGGCGCGGTGCGGCACCTGCGCGCCCTCTGACCTCTCTGGTTGTTCGCCGCCCCGGACCCGGTATGGGTGTCGGGGCGGATGTGCGTCTGGTGCAC
Organism: Cellulomonadaceae bacterium; assembly: GCA_052086865.1. Classification (GTDB taxonomy): domain Bacteria; phylum Actinomycetota; class Actinomycetes; order Actinomycetales; family Cellulomonadaceae; genus Flavimobilis. Next base: position 7,971 of record JBQGOU010000114.1, on the reverse strand, counting down.
CTGGTGGCCATGAACCCGACAGATGCTTCTCGTTCCCGCCGCCTCGTCGTGATCGTCACGGCCGCCGCCCTCGTGCTGGTCCTCGTCGGCGTCGGCGTCTACGGCCTGGTCACTGGCCCCCGCACTTCCGACCCGCCGCCCGCGACCTCGTCCGCACCGTCCGGACCGGTCGCTCCCGGCGGTGATCCGCGCGAGCTGGCGCCGATTCCGGAGACGGATGATCCGGAGGAGTTCGCCCGCTCCGTCGCCGAAGCCTTGTTCGCGTGGGATACCGCCAGTGGGTTGATGCCGTTGGACTACACGAGCGTGCTGCTGGAGGTCGCCGACCCCACCGGTGTCGAGCAGGCCGGCCTCGCCTCCGATATCGCCGGCTACCTCCCAACCCGCGAATCCTGGACCGAACTCCGCAAATACAGCACGACCCAGCATCTGGAGATCACGAACGTGTTCGTGCCAGAGGCGTGGGCGGAGGCCGTGGAGCAGGCGCAGCCGGGGCAGCTGCAGCCGGGCACGACCGCGTACACGATCGAGGGCATCCGCCACCGCGCCGGGGTCTGGAACGACGAACCCACGACGAGCGCGCATGAGGTGGCGTTCACGATCTTCCTGACCTGCCCGCCCGACGGCGACCCCTGCCACCTGCTGCGGCTGTCGATCCTCGACCAGCCCCTGCACTGAAAGGGAGGCCATGATGCGGAAGGTGATCGCGGCACTCGCCGCCCTCGTCCTGCTGGGCCCGCTGCTCGGGCTCGTCTCGGTCGCGTTGCTCATGAACCCGGCCACCGTCTCCTGCGCCGCCCCCGACGGCGGGTTCCAGGTCGGTGAGAACCCTGGGGAGCTGACGGCGACGACGCGGAACGGGGAGACGATCACGCTCGGCCGCGCCGAGCTCACCCATGCGGCGACGATCATCGAGACCGGATCGGGCATCGAGGGGGTGGGGCGCGACGGCATCCTGATCGCGCTGATGGCCGCGCTCACCGAGTCGCGGATGCGGATGCTCGCCAACACGAGCGCCTACCCGGAGAGTGGCGACTATCCCAACGACGGCAACGGGTCGGACAACGACTCACTGGGCTTGTTCCAGATGCGCCCGCAGGCGGGGTGGGGCACGGTCGCCGAGCTCATGGACCCCGACTACCAAGCCGCGGCGTTCTACGGCGGTCCCGGTGGGCCGAACCAGGGCTCGCCGCGGGGGCTGCTGGATATTCCGGGGTGGGAGCAGATGGGCAAGGGCGAAGCGGCCCAGGCCGTGGAAGTGAGCGCGTATCCGGAGCGGTACGACAACTACGAGCCCGTCGCCGAACAGATCCTCACCACCCTCACCAGCACCGGCACGGGCGGCCCGGTGACTGCCGACCCGGCGCCGGTGCTCACCGCGGGACCGGTGACAGAGTCGGCGCGGGTGGTGTTCCCGCTGCCCGAGGGCACATGGATCGCAACCTCGCCGTTCGGGCCGCGCACGCACCCCATCACCGGCGAGGAAGAGTCCTTCCACACCGGCGCAGATTTCTCCGCCCCGGACGGCACACCGATCCTGGCCGCCGCCGACGGCACGGTGACCGTTTCTGAGTTCTCCGGCGGGTACGGCGGCCTCGTCGTCATCGAACACCAGATCGACGGGCAGACGGTCGCGACCGCGTATGCGCACTCGTGGGAGGACGGCATCCACGTCCAGGCCGGCGACCGGGTGCGGGCCGGGCAGCACATCGCCGACGTCGGCTCCAGCGGCATGAGCACGGGGCCGCATCTGCATTTCGAGGTCCGCCAGGGCGGCACCGACGGCGAGTACATCGACCCCGCGAAGTGGCTCAACGACCATGACGCGGCCGACCTCCCCGAAAGCGACATCCCTCCACCCGGGCAGGAGGGCTGCGAGACCGAGATGGGGGCGCCGGGTGATCCGGTGCCGGTGGAGGGCGACCCGGATGAGCTGGTGGACGATCCGACTAGCGACGGGCAGGTCACGGTGCGGATGCTCAGCGTCTACGAACAGACGCTGGCCGGGTTCCCGGAGTCGACGTGGGCGTGCTACTCGCCGCGCCCCGGTCAGAAATCCGAGCACCCGCTCGGACGGGCCTGTGATGTGGCGTTCGGGAACGCGATCGGCCAGTACCCGACCCCGGGACAGCTCGAGTACGGGTGGCAGGTCACGAACTGGCTGATGCAGCACGCCGAGACGCTCGGTGTCGAATACCTGATCTGGCAGGGCAAGATCTGGTCCCTGGCCCGCGCCGACGAGGGATGGCGCGACTACACCGGCGGCGGGATGCACGACCCCGGCGATGTCACCGGCGGCCACTACGACCACCTCCACATCACCGTGAAAGCGGGTGCGGCGTGATGAACGTGTTCCCGGACTTCGACGGTCTCTCCGGCATCAGCGAGCTGCGCGAGGTCGCCGGTGCGCTGCTCATGTTCGTGCTCGTGGTGGCGGTGCTGATGCTGATCGTGTCCGCGATCTGCTGGGCCATCGGCGCTGCGAACGGCAACTACCAGGTCGCGACGAAAGGCCGCATCGGCGTGTTCATCGCCCTCGGCGGCGCGATCCTCGCCGGCGCCGGCGTCGCCTGGATGAACTGGCTCATCACCATCGGCGGACAACTCTAGGTCGCCTCCCACACGGCTCGCACGGGCTCGTCACGGGTGCTTCGGCATCCCGGGGCGGGCCTCCTTTTTGTGCCCGATGGGGGCGGGGTGCACCTGGCGGTCGGAACTGTCGTCCGTCTTCTGAAAGGACACTCATCGTGATTGACATCGACCCCAACTCCTCCGGGCTTCCGGGCATCGAGCAGCTGCGTACGATCGTCGGCGCCGTGATGACCGTCGGCCTCATCCTCAGCGTCCTCGCCCTGATCATCTCCGCGATCATCTGGGCCTACGGCTCCAACAGCAGCAACCCGCACCTCGCGGGGAAGGGAAAGACCGGCCTGCTGATCTCCTGCGGCGCGGCGATCATCTGCGGCGGATCGGTCGCGCTCATCAACTTCTTCTGGGGCGTCGGCCAGCAGGTCTGACCTCATCCCTTCTGCGTGTGAAAGGAGGGGCCTGCCGTGAGCGTGTGCGACATCCCCGTCATCTCCAACGTGTGCGATGCGGTCGGCGAGGGCACCGCATCCCTGATCGCTGCCCCGTTCGACTGGCTCGCCTCCTCGATGGCCGGGGCGGCGGCCTGGCTGATGGAGACCATGTGGACCGTCTTCGACACCACGACCCTGGTCGATCTCACCCAGCCGGGGTTCGTGTCCGTCTACAACCTGCTGTTCGGGATCGCCCTGTTCATCGTGGCGATCTTCTTCTTCCTCCAGCTCATCACCGGGATGATCCACCGCGACCCCACCGCCTTGTCCCGCGCCGCCCTCGGAGCGGGCAAATCGATCCTCGGATCGTTCGTGGTCATCACGCTGACGACGGTGCTGCTGGAGATCGTCGACCAGCTCTGCATCGGCCTCATCCAGGCCGCCGGTGAGACCACCGAGTCGATGGGCAATCAGCTCCTGCTCCTCGCGAACGCTCTCGCGGGCCTGAACATCGCAGCCCCAGGCGTGGGGGCGATCGTGTCGATCTTCCTCGCCGGTCTCATGATCGCCGCGATCGGGATCGTCTGGTTCAGCCTGCTGATCCGGAAGGCCTTGATCCTCGTCACCGTCGTCCTCGCCCCGCTCGCCCTCTCCGGCGCGTCCTGGGATGTCACGAAGGGGTGGATCGGGAAATGGGCGACGTTCCTGGTCGCGCTGATCGTCTCCAAGCTCGTCCTCGTCGTCGTGTTCCTGGTCGCGATCACACAGGTCGCGACACCGATCGACTCGGGCCTGACCGCCGTGACGGAACCCATCGCCGGCATCGTGCTGCTCGGCATCGCGGCGTTCGCGCCGTACATGGTCTACCGACTGATCAGCTTCATCGGCTTCGACCTCTACAACTCGATGGGAGCCGAGCAGGACGCGAAGAGCGCGATGAACCGGCCCCTCCCGATCCCATCCAAGCCGAACACCGACGGCACCCAGAAGATCCTCGACGGCTCCGGCGGAGACGGCGACTCCAGCGGCGGCGCTGGAGGAAGCGGCGGCGGTGGAGGAAGCGGCGGTGGGACGCCGCCGAGCACCACGCCGCCCGCCGGCAGCGAGACCGCCAGCACCGAAGCAGGCACGGAGGCCGCAGCCAGTTCGGGGCCCGCCGCCCCGGTCGTGGCCGGCGCGGTCGTCGTCAAAGAAGCCGCCGAAGCCGGCCCGGAGGCAGGTAACGAGATCGGGCAGCAGGCCGATGCCGCCGCCAGCGGCGCACAGAACACCGGCAACACCGCACCCGGCGACAGCAGCAGCGGCAATCGCCCCGGTGACGGGGGTTCGGCCGGGGCGCCGCCTCCGCCGTCCCCGCCGGTGCCGAACACCCCGCCCGACCCGAACCCGGCCCCGCCGGCCGGAGGGAAGGAGTAGCTCATGTCTCGCACCGACACGACGAAGACCGGGGGCGAGCTGATCCCGGTGAAGTTCTCCCGGCTCACCCGCCGCGGCCTCATCCTGGGCCTGTCCCTGTCGCAGGTGATCGCCCTCGGCATCGGCGGCGTCTCCCTGGTCGGCGCGCTCTACGCCGGCGGCGGCATCCTCGTCCTCTACTCCGCACCCATCTGGCTGCTCGCCATCACCCTCGTCTGGGTGAGGACCGGCGGACGGGCACTGATCGAATGGCTCCCCGTCTGCACGTGGTGGCTGTGGCGCACCACCGGCGGGCAACTCCTGTACCGGCGACGAATCGTCACCCCCAGGCCGGCGGGCACCCTCGCCCTGCCCGGCGACATGGCCCGGCTCCGCGAGTACGCCGACCCGGAGACCGGGGCGGGCATGATCCACGACCCGACCGGCAACACGCTCACGGTCGCGGTTCGGGTCACGCATCCGGCGTTCGTGCTCCTGGACCCGTCCGAACAGAACCGGAGGGTCACCGCCTGGGGGCGGGTGCTCGCCACGATCTGCCGCTCCGGACGGATCAGCGCGCTCCAGGTGTTGGAGCGCACGCTGCCGGATTCCGGGCAGGGTCTGGCGGAGTGGTGGGCCGAGCACGGCACCCACGACGGCTCCTGGGCCTCGACCACCTACGCCGAGCTCATCGACCGGGCCGGCCCCGCCGGGGAACGCCACGCCACCACGCTGTCGCTCTCGCTGGATATGCGGGCGGCGGCCCGGCAGATCCGCACCGCCGGCGGCGGCATCAAAGGCGCAGCGAACGTGCTGCGGCAGGAGATGGCGACCCTCGTCGCGGCGCTCCGGGCCGCGGACCTCACCCCGTCGGGGTGGCTGTCGACGGGTGAGATCGCGGTGATGCTGCGCACGGCCTACGACCCCGCGATCGGCCCCACCCTGGAACGTCACGGCCAGCTCGGGCAGGACCTCGCAACGGCCGGCCCGGTCGCGGTGACGGAGACGTGGGATCGGCTGCGCACCGACTCCGGCCACCACGCCGTCCTCTGGATCAGCGAGTGGCCGAGATCGATGGTGTATCCGGGGTTCCTCGCCCCGGTCGCGCTGTCGACGGGGATTCAGCGGTCGATCTCACTGATCTGCACCCCGCTGCGCACCGATCAGGCCGTGCGCGATATCCGCAAGAAGAAGGTCGAGCACATCTCCGACCAGGCGCAGCGGCGGCGGATCGGGCAGATCCAGGACGCCTCCCAGACCGCCGAATACGAGGACGTGCTCCGCCAGGAAGCCGACCTCACCGCCGGCCACGGGGTCCTCCGCTACACCGGCCTGATCGCCGTCACCGCCCCGACAGTGGAGGAGCTGGATACGGCGGTCGCCGCGATCGAGCAGGCCGCGATCCAGGCCTCCTGCGAAACCCGGCTGCTGGTCGGTCAGCAAGCCGCCGCGTTCACCGCCGCCGCACTCCCGCTGGCCCGCCGCATCTGACGATCAGGCGGCGGGCTTGACGAGAATCGCGGTGGCGGGGTCGACGTCCGCGGCAGAAGCGAGGGTGGGCAGTTCAGCGCCGTCGAGTCCGGCCATCTCCAATGCGACCTGTCCGGCCAGGTGTGCCGAGCGGACCGATTGTCCGTTCGCGATCGAGGCATAGAACTGGGCTGCGTAGTTGATCGCGTCGCCATCGGCGATGCTGTCGGCCATGCCGATCGCGAACGGCACCACGTCCTGAACGAGCTTGTTGATCTGACCAGCTGACTTGCAGGCGTTGAGAAGCACCAGCAGCGGAGGTTCGTCGGTCGCCGCGATGGCGCGTGCAAAGGCGCGGGCGGGGACCGCGTGACCGTGATGGGGGTCGTCGTTCTCATACTCAAAGACGATCAGGGCTTCGTTGCTGTGGCCGGAGAAGTGCACGACGTGCGGGCGGAACTTCGTGATGCCATCCAGCAGATCACTGGCGGTCGCGGCGGGACGCACATCGAGCTCGATCAGATCCCGGTGCAAGGCGGACTCGACTGCAGAGCGGATGCGCTTCTGCTCCCGCCCGACGCGCAGGTCGCCCTCTGATGATGCTCCCAGCAGCAGGACGCGGAGCTTCTCCGGCTTGGGCGCCCGCAGTTCCCGGAGTGCTTCGCCGACGCTGTGCTCGGTGCGGCTGAATCGAGCCTCGGTTTCGGCCCGTTCGGCAGCCGCACGCCGCTCAGCGGCGGCCTGCTCTCGTTTGCGCTTCTGCTCGGCCGCGGCGGCTTCCGAGCGTTCAGCCTTCGCCAACTTGACCTGGATCTCAGCTTCCTGTTTCGCGTATCCGGATGCCTTGGTCTGCCATCTGTTCGCCTCGCTCCCAGCGGTGGCGGCTTCCTTGTCGCGCTGGCTGGCTCGGCTCAGCTTCGTCTTGGCGGTCGTGGCGCTGCTGGTCTTCGCGGCCTCTTGACGAGCTTTGTCGGCTTCGGCGCGCTTCTTCGACTCCTTGTTCCGATATTCGCCGGCCTTCTTCTCCGCGTCCACGCGCTGCTTCCGCTTGCGTTCCAGCTCGCCCCGGTACTGCTGTGATCCCAACTCGGTTCCTCTCCATCTGCCTGCGACAACGGTAACCGGCACCACCGACATCGAGAGTTCGCGAGCACCTGGTCTTCGCCACGACGATCACGGAGGTCCACCATGCCCACGTTCAATGATCCTGCTGCCGATGCCCGCGAAACCTCTGAGGCGGTCCGCGGGCTCGCTCACGCCACCCAGCGCATCGAGAATCCCGAGGTGCTGTATCCGGTGATCGGCGAGCTCATGGCGACCACACGGAACCTGTCGCAGGTGCTCGACCAGCTCGCCCGCGCCCACCAGCAGCACACCGGACGAGCGATGACCGATTCCGGTAACCGGGAGGCAGGCAGCCAGCTCACGTTCGAGGCCGCCGCCGCACTCCACGAAGCCGCGGCGCACATCGGGCAGGCCGACACGGTGCTCGACCGGGCGTCGAGCCGGGCCGGGCAGATCGCCTGGCGCACTGAGGACCCGCGATACCGGTGGGTCAGTGTCGTGTTCCTGCAAGGGAGCGAGGCGGAGCCGGTGATGGAGATCATCGACCGGCAGGGTCCGGATGCCGCGATCGCCTACCTCGCCGCCTTCGATTACGGCGAGGAGACTGTGAGCGCTGCGATGGAGAACGGGTACGTCTACGAGACCGCCCCGCAGACCCCGGCGGACCGGCTCGTCACCGACGGCGATTACGCCCTCACCTACAGCCCCGACCTCGGTTACGTCGGCCTGTCCCGCCGCATCGACGCCCCCGAACCCGAGACACCGACCGCCGAGGCAGCCCCTGCCCGATCGAATGCGGGGCGGCATCGCGGGGCGGAGCGTGCGGATGGGGCGTCGTGGTTCCTGCCGGATGCGATCGCGGAGGTCGCCGAGAACCGGGGGTTGTCGCTGTGACCCGGCAGCGGGAGGCCGAGCGCCTGCACACCGCCGTCCTCGTCGCCCCGTCTAAAGAACGCGGGCGCCTGCGCACGCCGCGCCGGCAGGCCGCCGCCCGGCTCCTCGCCGAACAGCGCCAGCGCGA
>JBQGOU010000113.1:0-9393 GCA_052086865.1 Cellulomonadaceae bacterium | reverse complement strand
CAGGCGGTGAGACCGCCCACGAGGAGAACAGCGCTGACGGTGGCAACGGAGACGCGGGAGATGCGGTGTGTCGTGATCATGCGGGGAGCATCCCGCACGGCGCGGCGCTTCGCCACTCGAGATCACGGGCTCGCGGCGGACATCACGGCAGAACGGCCTACAGATCGGGCATCCAGGACTTTTTTCACCCGGTGCGCGTGTGCTCACAGCCGCTGGCCAACCTCCTGCTCGAGCCGGCCTTCCCGATCGATCCGCGCCGCCCGCAGGCGGGACAGGACGACGGCACCCATGGCGATCGCCGCCGACGCGATGGCGATCCCGATCCGCAGCACGTGGTTGGCGTCCGCAGGGACGCTCACCGCCACAACCGCGGGCGCGATGAGCACGGAGACGAGGTTCATCACCTTGATCAGGGGGTTGATCGCGGGCCCTGCGGTGTCCTTGAACGGGTCCCCAACCGTGTCGCCGATGACGACCGCCTCGTGCGCCGGCGAGTTCTTGCCTCCGTAGGCGCCGTCCTCGACGATCTTCTTCGCGTTGTCCCACGCCCCTCCGGCGTTCGCCAGGAACACCGCCATGAGGACGCCGGTGCCGATGGCCCCGGCCAGGAATCCGGCGAGCGGCCCCACGCCGAGGCCGAAGCCGACCGCGATCGGGGCGAAGGCCGCCAGCAGTCCGGGGGTGGCCAGCTCGCGCAAGGAGTCACGCGTGCAGATGTCCACCACACGCCCATACTCGGGCCGCACCTCGCCCGTCATAATGCCCGGATTCTCGCGGAACTGCCGCCGCACCTCGAACACGATCGCGCCCGCCGCTCGAGTCACCGCATCGATTGCCAGCCCGGAGAACAGGAAGACCGTCGCCCCGCCGAGGATCACGCCGACCAGGGTGACGGGGGAGATGATCTCAAAGCTCAGCATCGCCCCGACCACTCCCCCGACGGCAGCGGAGTCGGCGATGTCGGCGAGCGCACCGGCGACCGCGTCGGCATAGGAGCCGAACAGTGCGGTGGCGGCGAGGACCGCGGTCGCGATGGCGATCCCCTTGGTGATGGCCTTGGTGGTGTTGCCGACGGCGTCCAGGTCGGTGAGGATCTGCGCGCCGTCGGCGTCGATCTCCCCGCTCATCTCCGCAATGCCCTGGGCGTTGTCGCTCACCGGGCCGAAGGTGTCCATCGCCACGATCACCCCGACGGTGGTCAACAGCCCGCAGCCTGCGAGCGCGATGAGGAACAGGGCGAGCCACACCGAGCCGCCGGCCAGCAGGAAGGCGCCGCAGATCGCCGCGGCGATGATCCCCGAGGTGTAGACGGCGGACTCGAAGCCGACGCCGATGCCGGAGAGCACCACCGTGGCAGCCCCCGTCTGCGAGGTTCGGGCCACGTGCAAGGTCGGCTTCGACGTGGTTCCAGTGAAGTATCCGGTGACCCACAGGATGACCCCAGCGAGCACCACCCCGATGAGGACGGCGGCGCTCGCGATCAGCCGCGGGTCCCCACCGTGCCCGACGAGCTCCGCGCTGACGCCCTCGATCTGCGCAAAGGTGCCGGGCAGGTAGATGAAGGCTGCGAGCGCTGCGAGCGCTGCGCCGACGACTGCCGAGGTGTAGAAGCCCCGGTAGATCGTGGTCAGCCCGCTCTCCGCGCCGCGCACCCGGGTGATGGCGATGCCCAGCACCGCCACGACAGCACCCATCGCCGTGACGATAAGCGGGAACACCAGGCCCTGCTCGCCCAGCACCGCTTTCCCGAGGATCAGCGAGGCGACGAGCATCACCGCGTAGGACTCGAAGAGATCGGCTGCCATGCCCGCGCAGTCACCGACGTTGTCCCCCACGTTGTCCGCGATCGTGGCCGCATTGCGCGGGTCGTCCTCCGGGATGCCCTGCTCGACCTTGCCGACCAGATCCGCGCCGACGTCGGCGGCCTTGGTGAAGATCCCCCCGCCCACGCGCATGAACATCGCGAGCAGGGCTGCTCCGAAGCCGAAGCCCTCAAGCACGGCGGGAGCGTCGGTCCGATAGATCAGCACGACGACGGCAGCGCCGAGCAACCCGAGCCCGACGACGCTCATCCCCACGACCCCACCGGTGCGGAAGGCGATGCGCGCCCCCTCGGCGCGGCGCGCCGCCACGTCGCCGGGCGCCCGGGCGGCCGCGGCCACCCGAAGGTTGGCGCGCACGGCCAGCCACATCCCGAAGTAGCCGATGGCGGCGGAGAACCCCGCGCCGAACAGGAACGCGACGGACCGGCCCACTCGCACCCCGCCGTCCCCGGGGAGCACGAACAGCAGCCCGAAGACGACGACGACGAACAGTGCGAGGGTGCGGAACTGCCGGCTCAGATAGGCGGAGGCACCCTCCTGGACCGCGCGGGCGATCTCGCGCATCGATGCGGGCCCTTCCGCGGCCGCGAGCACCTGGCGACGCAGCACCATGGCGATGGCCAGACATCCCAGGGCCACCAGTCCGATCACGGCAACCACGATCATGCTCGACGTTCCGAACGTGTCCATCCGTCCCCCTTGACGCCTCGACCCGTGTGCCGCGACGGTGGCACGGACGTGGCCGCCGGCCGCCGTCGCAGTCCGCCGACCTCGTCGTCGCCGGAGATCTGGCGAGTCTACTCATCGCCGCGCCGGAGGGAACCCCCCAACGTCCTGGCGCCCTCGTCCGTCACATCGGGTAGACAGGCAGCACAGGCGACGGCAGACACGGGACGGGTGAGGTGAGCGCATGACCGGCTGGGACGACGCCCTGACGGACCTCGTGCGCGCGCGGCGCCAGGCGCTGACGGGGTATGCCTACCTGTTCACGCACGACGCACGCGAGGCCGAAGACCTCGTCCAGGACGCGCTCGTCGCGGTCTTCGCGCGCGGCCGGGGCACCGACATCGAACGGGTGGAGGCCTATGTGCGCCGCACCATCCGCAACACCTACCTCGACGGCTTCCGGCGCCGTAGGCGCTGGGCGGCGATCCGGCACCTGACGGTGGCCCCCGACGCCCAACCGAGCTCGGACACCGCACACGTCGATCATGTGCCGATCCGGGTCGACGTGCAGCGGGCGCTGCGGGCGCTGTCCCCCCGGGAGCGCGCCTGCGTGGTCCTGCGCTTCTTCGACGACCTGACGGTCCCGCAGATCGCGACCGAGCTGGCGCTCGCTCAGGGGACCGTCAAGCGATACCTCTCCGACGCCCTCGCACGGCTGGAGGCACAGCTCGGCCCCCTGCCTGGCCCGGCCCTGGACGATCTCGACGCAGCCCGAGGAGGCGCGTGATGAACACCAACCGCAACGTGGGACCGGGCGCGGACGACGGGCTCGGCGCCGCCATGCACGACATTGCCGGCGCCGTCCCGTCCGGCCCGGCCTCCGACGACGACTTCGTGGCCGGCGTGCGAACCCGCGCCGTCGCGGTGCGCCGGCGCCGCTCCACGCGCCGGACCGCACTGGCCGCGGCAAGCATCGCCGCTGTGGTCGCCGTCGGCGCCGTGGTTACCCAGCAGGTGGCGAGGAACGGACCGTCTCCTGCCCCCCTGGGCGGGGACCCGACGACTGATGCGCCCTGGCCTCAGTGCGGTGCGTCCGTCACCGACATCCCCGGGGTCGAGAGCTCCGGGGCCGATGGTTCCGGGCTTCGCCTGGTCAGCGAGGCGCACCGGGGCGCCGACGGCGAGCCGGCGACGACGGGCGATCCGGCCGCGCCCTGGGCGACCGACCTCGACGTCGGGACGATTCTGCCGCTGCAGCTGCGCAACGACGGCGAGTCGCCGGTGGCCGGGGGCTCGACCGGATATGCCGCCGTGGTGGTGGTCAGTGACGGGGTGGTGGTTGCTGCGCCCGGCGGGATGCCTGAACCGTGGCTCGCGTTCGACCTTGCGCCCGGCGAGAGCGCCCCGCTCCACGCGGCCCGGCCCGAGCCCTGCGCCGGGGGCGACCTTCCCGACGGCGTGTACCAGGCGTACGCACTGCTGGACGCGACGTTGGGCGACCCCGGCACGGACGCCGACCAGGTGGAGGCACTCGGCGGGCCCTGGCCGATCCGGCTGGGCGAGACACCGGACGTGATCGCCACCCCGGCAGAGGTTCTCGGCTGCCAGGCCTCGGTGACCGAGCTCGCCGCGACCCGCGAACCGGTGTCGCTGACCTTGGGGGCGGACAACTCCGCGGTGAGCGACCAGACCGGTGGGCACCTGGAGATGGTGCTCGAACAGACCGAGCCCGAGTCCGGTGTCCGGCTGCGGTACACGGCGGCGCAAGTCGCCCTGCTCGCGGAGGACACCGTTGTGGCGACCGCCTCGGTCCCCCTGGGCGATGAATCGACGCTCCTCGGCGGGGCCCCCGACGAGGGTGGGGTGACCTCTGCCCGCATCGCTGTCGACCTGCCGACGGTGGGCTGTGACGGCGTGGCCGTCCCCCCGGGGCGATACACGGTCCAGGCGACCGTCCAGCTGGAAGGCGTGGACGGCGACCCCACGCCGTTCGTCATCGCCTCCGACCGCTGGGCGACGACGCTCGAGGAGACGAGCTGAGCAGAGCGGCAACGAGTCGAGTCGGGCCTGCCTCAGTCCGTGACGGCCCGCCAGCGCGGGGCGTCGGCGAACCGGAGAACGCCGTCGGCCGCGCCCAGCAGCTCGAAGGCCACGACCGCGCTCGACCCGGCGCGGGTCAGTGGGCCGGGCACGTACAGCGTCTCCTGCGGTCCTGCCGTCCAGTAGCGGCCAAGGTTCCAGCCGTTCACCCACGCATTGCCCTTGCCCCAGCGGTCGGTGCGCAGGAACAGGTCACTGCCCGCTGAGGTCTCGACGTCCCAGGAGACCAGGGCAGGCCCGGCGAGCGGAAGGTCAGCCGCCCGGGTCTGGGTTCCCGCCGCGGCGCCGGGGACAGCGCCGGGGACTGACAGGTCCCGGGCCCATCGATCGAGCGGCAGCGGCAGGCAGCGCCATCCGGTCAGCGGAGCGCCGTCGAGCAGAACCGGTCCGAGCACGCCCTTGGGCTCCCCGATCCGGGGACCGTAGTTCACCCGCCCCTGGTCCTCGACAAGAAGGTCCAGCACGAGCTCGCCGTCACCGACGACCGTCAGTGCTCGGGCGTTCTCAGCGCGGTCGAAGACGCCCGCGGGACGGCCGTCGAGGAAGACCTGTGCGCGGTCGCGAACCTCGGCGAGCGACAGCACCGAGGTGCCGGACAATGTGAGCCGGGACCGGTAGAGCACGAATCCGCTGAACGCTCCCAGCTCGTCGTGCGTGGGGGGCTGCTCGTGCTCGGTCCACCCCTGGGCGGTCTCCACGAGCGACCACAGCGAGCGCACACGTGCGGTGGCGGGCGGTCGGGGCACCGGGGCAGGGACACGCTCGGGAGCAGCATCGGTCTCGATCCCCCGGTGGCGGGTGATCACCCTCGCGAAGGCCCGAGACTTGGCGGTGGCCGTCGCGTCCTCGGCGAGCGGGGCATCGTAGTCGTAGGACGTGACCGTCGGACGGTACACGCCCTTGTCATTGGCCCCGTTGGTGAACCCGAAGTTCGTCCCGCCGTGCGCCATGTAGAGGTTGACCGACGCCCCGGCGGCGAGCAGTGCGGCGAGGTCGGCGGAGCTGCCCTCCGGATCGGTGACGTGGTGGTCCTGCCCCCAGGCGTCGAACCAGCCGTTCCAGTACTCCATGCACATCAGCGGCCCGGTGGGCTGGTGCCTGCGCAGCACCTCGAGCCGCTCGGGGCTGCGGGACCCGAAGGTCGCCGTCCGCAACACACCGGGCAGGCCACCGCGGACGAGCATCTCGTCCGAGGCCTGGTCACAGGTCACGAGCGGCACGGTGACGCCGCCGTCGCGCAGCATGCGCTCCAGCGTGCGCAGGTACTCCGTGTCGTCGCCGAAGGCGCCGTACTCGTTCTCCACCTGCACGAGGACGACCGGCCCGCCGGCGTCGATCTGCAGGGGCGCGACCACGGGGAGGATCGCGTCGAAGTAGGACTGCACCGCGGCGAGGTACTTGGGTTCGGAACGGCGCACCCCCACATCAGGGTCGAGGAAGAGCCAGGCCGGGAGGCCGCCGTTGTCCCACTCGGCGCAGATGTAGGGACCGGGTCGCACGATGGCGAACAGTCCCTCCGCCTCGACGAGGCGCAGGAAGCGCCCGAGGTCACGCGCCCCGGTGAGGTCGAACGTGTCCGGCGTGGGTGCGTGGAAGTTCCAGGCGACGTAGGTCTCGATCGTGTTCAGGCCGAGCGACTTCGCCCGGCGGATCCGGTCGAGCCACTGGTCGGGATGGATGCGGAAGTAGTGCAGGGCGCCGGAGACGATCTGCACGGGCTCGCCGTCCACCAGAAAGCTCTCGGGGCCGACCTCGAAGCGTCGCATGGGTCACTCTCAGCGTCGGGCGGGTCGGGACCCGCCGGGATGGGGGGCAGAGCGCGTGCGGCGGGACGGCTCCCGCAGTCCCGCCGCACGCGGTGCACGGTCAGACGACGTGCAATGGTCAGCCGACGTGCATGTCAGTTGACGGTGAAGCCCTGGTCGTTGCCGTAGGCGATCGACGCATCCTGCCAGGCCTTGAGGCCCTCGGTGAACGTCGTGTCCGAGACGTAGGCCTGGCCGACCGTGTCATTGAAAATGCTGTTCGCGTAGACCTGGAACGGCAGGTACTGCCAACCCCCGACGACGGCTCCGGCAGAGCGTGCGAGCACCTCGTTGACCTTCTGGCCGCCGAAGTAGTCGAACTCCTTGGCGACGAAGTCGTCGGACTCCAGCTCGGCCACGGTGGCGGGGAAGGCGCCGCCGTCGATGCGGGTCTGCACACCGTCGCCCGCGTTGGCGTACTCGACGAACGCGTAGGCGAGCTCGGGGTTGCTGCTCGCCGCGGGGACGGCCAGCGAGGATCCACCGTTCTCGGAGGTGGCGAGATCGCCGGAGTCCCACTGCGGCATGTCGGCCACGCGCCACTGTCCGGCGGCCGCCTCGACGCCCGACTCGAGGTTGGCGGGCATCCATGCCCCGATGGTCAGGGTGGCGATGGTGCCGTTGCCCAGGCCCTGGTACCACTCGTCGCTCCATGAGGAGATCGGCGCGACGAGGTCCTCGTCGATCATGGTCTGCCACAGCTCGGCGAACTTCGTGGTGCCCGCGTCGGTGAAGTCGATCGAGACGGTTGTGCCGTCGACCGTGTACGGCTGGCCGCCGGCCTGCCAGATCATCGACGTGGTGAAGCCGGCGTCACCCGTGTCGTTCGCGATGTACACGTTCGGGTCGGCGGCGTGCAGCGCCCGCGCCGCCTCGAGGTACTCGTCCCAGGTGGTCGGTACCTCGACGCCGTGCTTCTCGAAGACGTCCTCGTTGTAGAACAGCGCCATGGGGCCGGAGTCCATCGGGAGGCCGAAGATGCCGTCACCCGACTGCACCGAGCCCCACGGCCCCGGGGTGAAGGTGCCGTCGAGAGCAGAGGCGCCGAGCGGGCCGAGGTCCGTGAGGGACTCGCCGATCGCGAACTGCGGGATCGCGTAGTACTCGATCTGAGCGACGTCGGGCACGCCCGAGCCTGCGGCGATCGCGTTCTGCAGCGCGGTGTACTGATCGTTGCCCGTTCCGGCGTTGACCAGGTCGATCGTGACGTCGGGGTTGGCCGCCTCGAAGTCCGCGACGACCTGCTCGAGCGTTGGCTCCCAGGCCCACACCGTCAGGTTGCCCGAGAGCGCGCCGGGCTCCTGCCCGCCTCCGCCGCCGGTCGTCGGGTTGTCGGACGAGCCGCCACAGGCGGTGAGCGCCATGGCCAGGGTCGCGGCGACGGCCGCGACCCTCGCGGCGTGACGAGTGGTGCGATTCATGGGGATGCCTCTCACTTCGTTGTTAAGGACTGTCGTGGTGGTCAGGGACGGGGTGCGGGGACGGGGCGGACGGCGATCACTCCTTGACCGAGCCCGCCGCCAGCCCGGACTGCCAGAAGCGCTGCAGGAGGAGGAAGGCTGCGACCAGCGGGACGATCGTGAGCATCGATCCGGTGATCACCAGGTTGAAGATGGCCTCGCCGCCGGCGGTGGCAGCCTGGGCGTTCCAGGCGTTCAGCCCGAGGGTCAGCGGGTACCAGGCCGGGTCCTTCAGCATGATCAGCGGCAGGAAGTAGTTGTTCCAGGTCGCCACCATGGTGAAGAGCAGAACCGTGACGATTCCGGGGGCAAGCAGCGGCAGGGAGATCTGCCAGAACGTGCGCCACTCGCTCGAGCCGTCCACCCGCGCTGCCTCGAGCAGCTCCGAGGGGATCGCCTCCGCGGCGAAGGTCCACATCAGGTACAGGCCGAACGGCGAGATCAACGAGGGGATGATCACGGACCAGGGGGTGTTGGTGAGGCCCATCTGGCTGAACATGAGGAAGGTCGGCACCGCGAGCGCGGTGCCAGGGACCGCAACGGCGCCGATGACGACGGCGAACACCCAGCGCTTGCCGGGGAAGGTGAACTTCGCCAGCCCGTATCCGCCCAGGATGGCCAGGAAGGTCGCCCCGCCCGCCCCGAGCACCACGTACAGCAGGGTGTTGCCGAGCCACCGGGCAAAGATGGTTGTGACAGCTTGGTTCGGCCCCGTTGTGACGGCCTGATCTGGCCCCGCGTGCGACTTGCCGGGGTGTTGACGGTCTGAACTGGCCCCACCCCTTCACGCTGGTCCCCATCACTGGGAACCAGTCGCGAGGGCAAGGGAGCCAAGATGGGGTCACGAGTGCAGCTGTACGCCGACATCCGCCACGACGCGCGAGTCGATGGCCTGTCCATCCGCGAGCTCGCCCGCAAACACGGAGTCCACCGCCGCACCGTCCGCCAGGCACTCGCCGCAGCCGAACCCCCACCCCGCAAGAAGCCGGTCCGCACGGCACCCCGCCTGGACCCGTGCAAGCCGGCCATCGACGAGATGCTCACCTATGACCTGACCGCGCCGCGCAAGCAGCGTCACACCGCGACCAGGATTCTGGCCCGGCTACGCGACGAGCACGGTGCCACCGACCTGTCCTACTCCACGGTGCGGGACTACGTCCGGATCCGGCGCGCGCAGATCGATCTGGAGGCCGGGCGCCGGGTGGAGGCGATGGTGCCGCAGGACCACGCGCCCGGCGCGGAGGCTGAGGTCGACTTCGGCGAGGTCTACGTGATCCTCGACGGCGTCAAGGCCAAGTGCCACATGTTCGTCTACCGCCTGTCCCGCTCTGGCAAAGCGATTCACCGCGTCTACCCGACGGGCGGGCAGGAGGCCTTCCTCGAAGGACACATCGAGGCCTTCCACGCCCTGGGTGGCATCCCGACCCGCCACATCCGCTACGACAACCTCACCTCCGCCGTCGTGCAGGTCATCCACGGCGGGAACCGGCTACGCGACGAGAACGAACGCTGGGTGCTGTTCCGCTCCCACTACGGCTT
>JBQGOU010000112.1:0-9404 GCA_052086865.1 Cellulomonadaceae bacterium | reverse complement strand
CAGGGCGTCCACCGAGCCGAAGTCGACGTAGTAGCCCTGGCGTTCGCCCGTGATCCAGGCGTGCACCGCATGGTGCACGTCGTCGGCCCACTGCGCGGTCATCCCGTAGCCGCCGTCGGCGACCGGGGTGATCATCCGTACGTCGTTCAGGTCGGACTCGGCCACCAGGCCGAGCGGGCGCCCGAGTCGGCCGGCCAGCGCGGCCACCTCGTCGGAGAGCTGGGCGAGCAGGTGGTGCGCGGAGTCGTCGACGAGTGCGTGCACGGCGTCCAGGCGCAGGGCGTCCACGTGGAAGTCGCGCAGCCACTGCAGGGCGTTGTCGCAGATCCAGCGCCGCACCTCGCCGGAGCCGGGCCGGTCGAGGTTGACGGCCGAGCCCCAGGGAGTCTGGTGCTCGTCGGTGAAGTACGGGCCGAAGCCGCTGAGGTAGTTGCCCGAGGGACCCAGGTGGTTGTAGACGACGTCGAGCACCACACCGAGCCCGCGGGCGTGAGCGGCGTCGACGAAGCGCTGCAGTGCTGCTGGCCCCCCGTAGGCGCGGTGCACGGCGTACAGGTCCACCCCGTCGTATCCCCAGCCGGCCTCGCCGGGGAAGTCCGCGACGGGCATCAGCTCGACGAGGTCGACCCCGAGGTCGACCAGGTGGTCCAGGCGCGCCACCGCGGCGTCGAGCGTGCCGTCGCTGGTGAACGTTCCCACGTGCAGCTCGTAGACCACCGCGCCGCGCACGTCGCGCCCCGGCCAGCCGGCGTCGGACCACACGAAGGCCGCCGGGTCGAAGACCCGGCTCGGTCCGTGTGGGCCCTCGGGCTGCCACAGGCTGCGCGGATCTGGCCACGACGGACCGTCGTCGACGGTGAAGGCGTAGTCGGTGCCGGGGGCGAGGTCGACGTCGGCCTACCACCAGCCGCCGTCGGCGCGGTGCAGAGCGTCCCGCGTGGTCAGTCCCGGGCCGTGCACGACGGCCACGGACTGCGCGTCGGGCGCCCACACGCGCGGCGTCACGCGTGCGCCCCGGCGAGCAGGACCACCGGATAGCGGTCGAACAGCTCCGCGAGCTGGGCGGCGCCGCCGGACAGCTCGCGGTCGGTGAGCACGTCGTGCCACTGCCCGTCCGGGAGCACCACCGTGTGCGCGCCCCAGCCGCCGTTCTCCTGCAGCCGGGCGTGCAGCCGCGTGGCGAGGGTCACCGCGCGCGGTGCGCCGTCCTCGGTACGGGTGAAGGCGAGCAGGTGACCCGACGTCGTCGGCAGGGGAGCGTAGCCGGCGCCCGGCCCGACGAACGCATCACGCAGGTCGCGGCGCAGCCGCAGGGCGCGGGAGGTGACCAGGAGCTTCTCCTCGCCGAGGGTGCGGGGCCGACCCCCGGAGTCGAGATGGGCAAGGGCCGCGGCGAGCGGCTCCGGGTCGACCGGTCCCCGGTTGTCCGGGTCGACGAGGGTGGGGCGCCAGGACTCCGAGCCCTGGTAGACGTCCGCGACGCCGGGGAAGGTGAGCTGGACGGCCTTGACCCCCAGGCTGGCCACGCGGACCGCCTCGGCGGTCCGCGTGGCCCAGACGCTGAGCTCGTCGCGCACCTCGAGGTCCACCAGCGCCGCGCGGGCCATGTCGAGCACGGCCGTCTCGTAGCGTTCGTCCGGCGCCGTCCACGACGTCGCCGTCTTGGACTCGCGCATCGCCTTCGTCAGGTAGCGGGTGAGGCGATCGGCCGAGACCATCGGGTCCTCGGCCGTCTCGTCCCAGGTGCCGACGAGCGTCTGCCAGAGCAGGTTCTCGATGCGACCGTCCACGCGGGCGCTGCGGTAGGGCCGGGCGGATCGGCTCAGGCGGCGCACCGCCTGGTTCCAGTCCGCGGCGTACTCACTGAGCACCCCGATCCGCGCGCGGGTGTCCTCGCCACGCTTGGTGTCGTGGGTTGACCCCGTCGTCATGGCCACGGGGGTCGCCACCTGGAAGTGCGCGGCGAACGCGTGCAGCTCAGGCGGGGGGAACACCGTCTGGTCAGGCTCGCCGCCGACCTCGCACAGCGAGGTCAGCAGCGTCCAGCGGTAGAACGCCGTGTCCTCGACGCCCTTGGCCATCACCGCGCCGCAGACCTGCTGGAACCGCACCACCAGCTCGTCGCGGCGCGCCTCGCGCGTGCGTCCTGCGCTGCCGGCCTCGCGGCCCAGCAGCAGGTCGACGACGACGTCGAGCGTCGCCGCGCGGTCCGCACCGAGCCGCCGCCGTGCACGGACCACGGCCTCCGCCATCGCGGTGACGGAGGAGGGGTGCGTCTCGTGCCCCGGGCGCGCATAGGCGCGGTAGCGGTCGAAGGCGATGAGCAGCTCGCGCAGGCAGTCGTTGAGCGCACGCCAGGTGTGGTCGCGCAACCGCAGGTCGTCGCGGCAGATGTCCGCGGCCAGGTCGGTCAGGCGGTGGACCTCGGCGTACAGCGGACCGGTGACGATCTCGCGCTTGGCGGTCTCCACGATGGCGGGGAAGCTCGCGGCGCCGTCGCCGGTCAGGTCGTGCAGGACATCCGCGAGGGCCGGCATGCCGGTGGTGTCCGTGAAGCAGGTCTGCAGCCGCCACAGCCCCTCGTAGCCGGTGGTGCCGACCGTCTCCCACTCGGCGGGGACCTGCTCGTCGCCCGCGAGGATCTTCTCGACTGCCACCCAGGCGTTGCCGGTGCGCTCGGCAAGCCGCTCGAGATAGCCCGCCGGATCGGCCAGGCCGTCCGGGTGGTCGACGCGCAGGCCGTCGATCACCCCGGCGTCGAACAGCTCCAGGACCAGGGCATGGGTCGCGTCGAACACCTCGGGCCGCTCGACGCGGATGGCGACGAGCGTCCCGACGTCGAAGAAGCGCCGGTAGTTGAGCTCCTCGTCGCCCACCCGCCAGTACGCCAGTCGGTAGTGCTGGCGTTCGACGAGCTCGCCCAGGGGTAGCGACTCGGTGCCGACACGCACCGGGAACACGTGGTCGTAGTAGCGCAGCACGGTCTGCAGGGTCGCGGAGCCATCCTGGGACGGGACCTCGATCTGCGCGACGGAGAGCTCGCCTGCGGCGAGCACGTCGCCGATGCGGGCGCCCAGCACGGGCATGAGCAGCGATCCTTCGCCGCTGGACCAGTCGACGTCGAACCAGTCGGCGTAGGGAGAGTCGGGTCCGTGCGCCAGAACGGACCACAGCGCACGGTTGTGCCATGCGGGGGTCGGCACGGCCATGTGGTTGGGGACGATGTCGAGGATCAGGCCGAGGCCGACCTCGTGTGCCGCGGTGGCCAGCCGTTCGAGCCCTTCGCGTCCGCCCATCACCGCGCTGATGCGGGTGTGGTCCACGACGTCGTAGCCGTGCGTCGACCCGGGGGCGGCCTCGAGCACGGGGGACAGGTAGAGGTGGCTGACCCCGAGGGAGACGTAGTACCCCAACCGTGCGACGACGTCGTCGAAGGTCAGGTCCGCGCCCAGCTGGAGGCGGTACGTCGAGCAGGGTGTCACCCGGCCGGGGCCGGGGAGACGACGGCGTGGCACCCGAGGGTCGGCGGGCTGTGACATCAGGCTTCCAGGGGCGCGCGGGAGAGGACCACGGTCGATCGGGCCGAGACGTTCACCGCCGTGCCCGCACCGACCGAGTCGTCCGGTCCCGGGGCGTCCTCGGTGGTGTCGGTGTTGTACTCCAGCTGCCAGACGGCGCCGTACTGCTGAGGTGGCAGGGTGAAGGTGAGGTCCTCGTAGTGCGCGTTGAGCAGGATGAGGAACGAGTCGTCGACGATGCGCTGGCCTCGGGCGTCAGGCTCCCCGATGGCCTCGCCGTTGAGGAAGATCATCAGCGAGCGTGCGTAGCCGGTGTTCCAGTCGTCGTCCTCCATCCGGGAGCCGGACGGCTCGAACCAGGCGATGTCGTCGATGCCCGCCGGTCCGTGCGGGTGCTGGGCGCCGAGGAAGAAGCGGCGCCGGTGCAACACCGGGTGGTCGCGGCGCAGTGCCACGACCTGCTGGGCGAAGGACAGGATCTCGCGGCGAGGTTCGTCCAGGTCCCAGTCGATCCAGGTGAGCTCGTTGTCCTGGCAGTAGCCGTTGTTGTTGCCCTCCTGGGTGCGGCCCATCTCGTCGCCGTGAGAGATCATGGGCACGCCCTGGGAGAACAACAGCGTCGCGAGGAAGTTGCGCTGCTGACGGCCGCGCAGCTCGAGCACCGACGCGTCGTCCGTCTGCCCCTCCACCCCGCAGTTCCAGCTGCGGTTGTGGTTCTCGCCGTCGCGGTTGTCCTCCTTGTTGGCCTCGTTGTGCTTGTCGTTGTAGGAGACCAGGTCGCGCAGCGTGAAACCGTCGTGGGCGGTGACGAAGTTGATCGAGGCGATGGGCTTGCGTCCGGTGTGCTCGTACAGGTCGGAGGAACCGGTGATCCGGCTCGCGAACTCCGGCAGGGTGGAGGCCTCGCCGCGCCAGAAGTCGCGCACCGTGTCGCGGTAGCGCCCGTTCCACTCGGTCCACAGGGGCGGGAACCCGCCGACCTGGTACCCGCCGCTGCCCAGGTCCCAGGGTTCGGCGATCAGCTTGACCTGGCTGATCACCGGGTCCTGGTGGACCAGGTCGAAGAATGCGGACAGGCGGTCGACCTCGTGGAACTGCCGGGCGAGGGTGGCTGCGAGGTCGAAGCGGAAGCCGTCGACGTGCATCTCCTCGACCCAGTAGCGCAGCGAGTCCATGATCAGCTGCAGCACGTGGGGGGAGCGCATGAGCAGGGAGTTGCCCGTGCCGGTCGTGTCGAAGTAGTGCGCCCTGTCGTCGTCGACGAGACGGTAGTAGGCGCTGTTGTCGATGCCGCGGAACGAGAGGGTCGGGCCGAGGTGGTTGCCCTCGGCGGTGTGGTTGTACACCACGTCGAGGATCACCTCGATGTCCGCCTCGTGCAGGGCCTTGACCATGGCCTTGAACTCCTGGACCTGCTGACCGCGCGTGCCGTAGGCCGCATAGCTGTTGTGCGGGGCGAAGAAGCCGATCGTGTTGTAGCCCCAGTAGTTGCTCAGCCCTTTGGACTGCAGGTCGGGGTCGTTGACGAACTGGTGCACCGGCATGAGCTCGATCGCCGTGATCCCGAGCTCCTTGAGGTGCGCGATCACCGCGGGGTGCGCAAGCGCAGCGTAGGAGCCGCGCAGCTCGTCCGGGACCGCAGGGTGCAGCTGGGTCAGCCCGCGCACGTGCGCCTCGTAGAGCACCGAGTCGTGGTAGTCGTGGCGCGGCGGGCGGTCGTGACCCCAGTCGAAGAACGGGTTGACGACGACCGACTTCATCGTGTGCTCGACCGAGTCGAGCGTGTTCAGGTCGCCACCGCCCGCCGTGGAGGCGTCGAAGTGGTAGGAGAAGAGCGACTCGTCGCCGTCGACCTGCCCGTCGATCGCCTTGGCGTACGGATCGAGCAGGAGCTTGGCAGGGTTGCAGCGCTGGCCGTTCTCGGGGTCGTAGGGGCCGTGCACCCGGTAGCCGTAGCGCTGACCGGGCTGGAGGCCCGGGACATAGCCGTGCCACACGTGGGCGTCGACCTCCGTGAGGTCGACGCGGGACTCTGCGTCCTCGTCGTCGAACAGGCAGAGCTCGACGCGCTCAGCGGCCGACGAGAAGAGCGCGAAGTTGGTTCCGGTCCCGTCGAAGGTCGCACCGAGCGGGTAGGAGTGTCCTGGCCAGATCTGCATGAGACAACAGTGCCACGTCCGCGCCGCGCACGGGCGCTGGTCGCGTCCCCGCGGTCAGCGCGCGTGGTGCTCCGTGCTCAGCGAGCGCTCTGGTCCGCTCGCGCTGCCGTGAGCCGAAGCACACAGCCGGAGACCCCCGGGGTCTTGACGATCTCGGCGCAGTCGACCGGGCCGTCAACCGCCTCCAAGGTCCCCTTGGCGATGCCGAGGTGCACCCGGCACACGATGCCGGGGTACTCGGCCGACAGGTCCGTGAACTGACAGTTGCCGATCTGGATCTCTTCGCGTTCGGTGTCGAGCCGCGGTTCGAAGCCCGCGCGGTCCAGGTGGGTCATCAGGGCGGCGATCTGCGCCTCGCGCTCGGCGTCGGCCTCGGGCTGTGGCATCGGTGGCGCAGAAGGGGTCGGGGAACCTGCTGCGGAGACGGGCTGTGCGGTGGCGGGTGCTGTGCCGGCGCGCGTGGTGGCGGGCGGGGCGGTGCCGGGTCGTGCGGCGGCCTGCGCCGCGCCGAGGGCCCGGCCCAGCTTCTCGGCACGCCGGGCATCGTCGTCGCACGCAGGGTCGAAGTCGGACAGCAGCGCGCGCAGCAGCTCGGTTCGCGCGTCCTCCTCGCGCCGGGCGTCGTCCGTGTCCGGCCCGGTGGACTCCTGCTCCACGGCGCGGTACACGATGCGCGGCCGGCCCCGGGTGTGCCGCTCCTCGGGGGAGCAGGTGACGAATCCGGCGTCGATCAACCGGGCGAGGTGCTCCCGCGTCGTGTTGGGATGGAGCCCCGCAACATCGGAGAGCTCGGCGATCGTCATGCTCTGCGCCCCCTGCAGCGCATCGAGCAGGGTGACGCGACTTGTCGACGCGAGGGCGCGGTAGGTGGCAACTCGTCGTGACTCCATGCCTCGATGCTGGACGATCTTTCCCGACGTTCACCGGGACTTCCGTCCGTCCCCGACGTGTTCTGTCTCACCTCGAGGGTCCGGCACTGGGACCATGGTCCTGAGTCATGGGACCCAGGTCCCGGGGTCATGGGTGCCCGCGCGGCGTAGCGCACAATGGTCGGGTGACTGACCCGGTGCTCGAGCTCCTCGCGCACCTGCCCGACATGCCCGTCGCCGCGCACCTGGGGGAGGTGCGCGCACTGGCCGTGGCACACGGCGTCCTCGTCGTGCAGGCGCCGCCCGGCACCGGCAAGACGACGCTCGTGCCTCCGGCGCTGGCCGCATCCTTCACTGGGCGGATCGTCGTCACACAGCCGCGCCGGGTTGCCGCGCGCGCGGCCGCAGCGCACCTTGCCGCGCTGATCGGCGAGTCGGTCGGGCAGAGCGTCGGCTACTCCGTGCGGGGAGAGCACCGCGTCGGCCCGCGAACGCGGATCGAGTTCGTCACGACGGGTGTGCTGCTCTCCCGGCTGCGCCGCGATCCCGAGCTCCCCGGGATCGGCGTCCTGGTGCTCGACGAGGTGCACGAGCGGCATCTTGACGCCGACCTGGCCATGGCGTTCGCCGTCGACGTGCGACAGCTTCTGCGTTCGGACCTCGCGATCGTCGCGATGTCAGCGACGCTCGCCGCCGAGCGGACCGCCGCGGCGCTCGCCGGAGGCACGGCGCTGCAGGACGTTCCGGGGCATCCCTCGATCCACGCGGCGCCCGTGGTGACGGTCCATGCGCCAGCCTTTCCCCTCGCGGTGCACTGGGCGCCGCCTCCGAGCGGAGTGGCGCGAACCGGCCCGCGCGGGCCCCGCCCCTTCTTCGAGCACGTCGCGCGGACGGCACGCCGTGCACTGGCGGAGCAGACCGGGGATGTGCTGGTGTTCTGCCCGGGGGTGCACGAGGTCCAGGTCGTCTGCCGCGCGCTCGACGGTGTCGACGCCGACGTCGTGCCTCTGCACGGCAGGCTGGGCGCACGAGCGCAGGATGCCGCGCTGCGGCAGGGGCCGCGGCGCCGGGTCGTCGTCGCAACGGCGGTGGCCGAGTCCTCGCTCACGGTGCCGGGGGTCCGCGTCGTCGTGGACTCAGGCCTCGCGCGTGAGCCGCGCACCGACCACCGACGCGGCCTTCCCGGACTGGTGACGCTCCCGGTGAGCCAGGCGAGTGCGGAGCAGCGTGCAGGCCGGGCCGCACGCCAGGGACCGGGCGCGGTCTATCGGTGCTGGACGCCGGGGGAGAATGCGCAGCTACGCGCCCATGCGGAGCCGGAGATCCGGACGGCGGATCTCACCGCCTTCGCGCTTGACCTCGCCTGCTGGGGAGACCCCGACGGCGCAGGCCTGGCTCTGCTCGACCCACCGCCGGCCGCGGCCCTGTCCGTTGCGCGCGCGACGCTGCAGGGTCTGGGTGCGCTGGATGAGCACGGCGCGGTGACGGCGCGAGGTAGGCGCATCGCCACCGTCCCCACCGACCCCCGCCTGGCGCGTGCGCTGCTCGACTCGGCCCCCGTGCTCGGAGACCGACGTGCTGCCGAGATCGTCGCGCTGCTCGACGATGACGTGCCCGCTCCGGGAGGTGATCTGGTTGCCGCGTTGCGGGCGCTGCGTCGTGAGGGTGGACCGGCTGCGCAGCGGTGGGGGAGACAGGCCGAGCGGCTCGCAGCACAGCTCGGCGTGCGTCGCGGGGAGCCGGGCACGCCGAATGCGAGCGTCCTGGGCGACGACCTGAGCGTCGGTCTCGTCGTCGCGATGGCGCACCCCGGTCGCGTTGCGCGCCGCCGGGGCGAGGGGCGGACCTACCTGATGGCGTCGGGGACCGGCGCGGTGCTGCCCGAGGGCTCGCCTCTCATCGGTTCACCGTGGTTGGCGTTGGCCGAGGTGGACCGGTCCCGAGGCTCTGACGCCACGATCCGGGCGGCCGTGCCGATCGACGAGGAGACGGCGATCGACGCCGCCCGGGGCTGGGTGCGAGAGGTCGACCGCATCGAGTGGACCGACGGCGCCCTGGTGGCACGCCACGAGACCCGGCTCGGCGCGATCCTCCTTGGCTCGCGCGGCATCACGTCGCCCGATCCCGACGCGGTGGCGGCCGCGCTGGGGGCGGGCCTGGAGCGCGACGGACTGGAGGCGCTGACGTGGACGCCTGGCGCGCGCGACCTGCGACTGCGGCTGGCCTTCCTGCATCGCGTTGTGGGTGCGCCGTGGCCGGACGTGTCCGACGACGCGCTGCTCGCCGATCTCGATGCGTGGCTCGGTGCCGATCTCCGCACCGTGCGCAAGACCGCCGACGTCGCGCGCATCGATGTGGCACGTGCGTTGCGGCGTGTGCTGCCCTGGCCCGTAGCCGCCGGGCTCGACGAGCTGGCACCGGGGCAGATCACGATTCCCACGGGCCGGCAGGCCGCGCTGGACTATGCGGCCGAGCAGCCGGTTCTCGCCCTGCGGGTGCAGGAGGCGTTCGGGTGGCGGACGGCTCCGAGGGTCGCTGGCGGACGCGTTCCCGTCGTTCTGCACCTGCTCTCACCGGCCGGTCGTCCGGCCGCCGTGACGGCGGACCTGGAGTCGTTCTGGGCCACCGGATACCCGCAGGTGCGGGCCGAGCTGCGCGGTCGCTATCCCAAGCACCCGTGGCCCGAGGATCCCCGCACCGCGGAGCCGACCAGCCGTACCCGGCGCCGTGGGTAGCGCGCAGTGTCCGGTCACGACTCTCAGTGGCGTGTCGCGCTGGTCAGAAGGGTGGGTGGTCGGGTTCGGGGTGGTGGGGTTCGGTGGCGGGGAGGTGGTCGTAGTGACCGCCGTCGGCCGGGC
>JBQGOU010000111.1:0-9438 GCA_052086865.1 Cellulomonadaceae bacterium | reverse complement strand
CTACATGGGCGTTTGGCGCAGTTGGTTAGCGCGCTTCCTTCACACGGAAGAGGTCATCGGTTCGAGTCCGGTATCGCCCACTGCAGAGAACCCCTGGTCAGGCCAGGGGTTCTCTTGTTTTCGGGTGGTACGGCACGGTGGAGAGCCCCCACAGAATCACCCCAGAATCACCCCGAGCGGATGCGCCTCTCGATTAGAGAAGCGGTCTACCGGCTGAGGCCACGCCCGCGCTCCGGGGAACTGCTGCGCTCTGCACCGGTACCGAAGCTGCTGAGGTCGGGCAGCTTGCGCGCCCGCTTCGTGAGTGCCTTCGGCGCGGTCTTGTTGAGTACGTCGAGCGCGGCGCGATCGGCGTAGTCGCCCAGGTGATGCAGATAGCGAGCGGTGATCTGGATGGAGCCGTGGCCGAGCCACGCCTGAACGGTGGTGAGCGGCACACCTCGGATGAGCCATTCGCATGCCGCCGTATGCCGCAGATCGTGGAGGGTACGCCCGCGCCCCGTCACCTCCCAGTTCGTCGTGCGAACGAATGAGGTGCGGTAGAGCATCGCGCCGCCCGAGCTGGTGAACAACAACTCGCCGGGCTGCTTACCGGCGGCGAAGCGGCGCATCACCGGCACGAGGTAGTCAGGGATCGGAAGCTTGCGACTCTTGCCGGACTTCGGTGCTTTGAGGGAAGACCCTTCGGGTTGGTTGCGGATGACGTGCAGCATCGGCATTGGTGTCTCGGTGAAGTCGCGCACTTGCATCGCTCGAAGCTCGCCCCAGCGCAGTCCAGTGCGACCGAGCACGAGTACCAGGTCTCCGTAGACCGCACTCAACTCGGTGACCTTCGCCACAACCTTGGTGAACTCGGGTGCGGGCAGCGGTCGCATGTCCTCGCGTGCGCGACGATCTTTCGGTGGCGGCGTAGAGGCGACCGGATTGTGCGCGATGAATCCCTCGATGACGCACCAACTGAAGAATGACGACAGTGAGGTGCGATAGCGGCTCACCGTCGTCGCGACGAGGCCACGCTTGCCAAGGTCGTCCTGCCACTTCTGGATCGAGCTGGCATTCACCTTCGCCACTTGCAGCTTGCGGAACCACAGCGGCAGCACTGGCTCGCTTCGGGACGTTCCCGCGAGCTGGCCCTCCGTCGGCAGCAGGAAGCGGTCGGTTTTCAGTGTCGTCTCGCTGACGCGGCCCTCCCGTTGTTCCAGCCACTCGGCAAGCAGGGCTTCGACGGCGATCTTGCCGACGCTCGGGTCGTAGCCGTGTTCGTCAAAGGCGGTGCGCTGTCGACGTTCCCACTCGACGGCGGCACGTTTCGTGTCGAAACGTCGGGTACCCACCACGCGACCGCCGATCTTCAGCCGCCCTTCCCACTTGTCACCGCGTCGCGTTGGCACGAGCACTTCCCCTTCGCGGCGCACGGTGTCTTGCGGTTGTTCTCGCCGCGAGCCAGGCCTCAACGTCAGCGGTGCGGTAGCGCGGCACTCCTTCTGCAAGCCAGTACACCGCAGGGCCTTCCCCGGACTGTCGCCAGCGCACAAGGGTGGACTTCGACACCGACAACCACGCCGCGACCTGATCGGTGCGCAGCAGCCGATCACCTGGTGCGGATGGGGTCGAGTCCTTCATCGTCATCACCTCACGTTTCGGCAGTTACGCCACTCTATCATCAAAGTGGCGTAGCGGCTAGTGCGTGAGATTGTTGCCAGGTTCCAGTAAGGTAGAGGCATGATCGAGGACTTGGAGAAGGTGGAGCTGCTCGTTCCCGCCGACCTGCCCACAGGCTGGCAGATGCCCGAGCCCTCGCCCCTCGACCCCGAACACGACAGCGCCAGAATCGACGCCGCCGTGCGCTACGAACAGTGGGTCGATCCCGCGCCAGGCCTCGACCGCAAGCTGAACTCGAGCCACAACAACAACGACAGCGGGCGCTGGTATCTCGTGCAGCACGTTGCTACGAGCACTCGCGTGCTGTTGCGCCTACAACGCCGGTATGTCCTGGGCGAAGAGCCGAAGGGCGAAGTTCGCATCACGGGCATCACCTATCTGCCCGAATGGGCGGGTGATCCCGTCGCCAGTCCGATCCTGCGCGAGTTGCCAACCTCCAAGATCGAGGCGGCGATCAACCGCCGCCAGTTCGCCGTCACGAGCACCAGTAAGTTCCAGGGCGGCAAGCTCACACTCCCGAGCGGTCGCGCGCTGCGCTCGGATGAAGTGATGAAGCCCCTAGGCGACCCGAAGCGCACGCCAGACTTCTACGAGTTGGTCGCTCTACAGCACGCGCGACTCATCGACGACGACGACCCGAACCCGACCGCGACAATGGCCCGGATCAGCCGCGTGCCGCTCTCGACCGCACAGGGCTGGGTAGCTCGCGCACGCCGCAAGGGGCTGATGCCACCGGGCCGACGTGGACGTGCCGGGTAGGTGTGCTCTCGGCTTGCAGCGAGGATTGGACGCGCCGATCTTGTACGCGCTCGTTCACGAGGTCACCGTCTGATCTGGGTGTTTGGGACTGGCCGCGCGGATTGCGTTTCTCAACACCTCGTCGTCGCGCAGGCATTTCAGCGGTTCGCCGTTCAGTAGTCGTAGCAGAACGCCGTCGCCTATCGGAGTACCGCGATGTTTCGTGTCGGGGTTTCCGAGCACGACTCGCAGGAGTGCCGTACATGATCGTGGCGGCACTCCCAACAACCTCGGCACCACACGGTCGCGGCGTAGCGCCTCCAGAGCCGTCGCGCGTGAGGCCAGATCGCCAAGCCGATACGACACATGCTCGACGCAATCGGTCACAAGTGCGACATCCCAGCCCGCCGACACGAACAGCTCTACGGTCGCCGACAGCGCAACGGCGACACGCTTATCAGCGACACCCTGAGCGGCATCATCCATGTTGGGATCGACGGCGAAAGCAGGGTGGTAGTCGGTCAAGTTCTCTCGTTCTGCGAATCGTATGGCGTCGTGGAACCCTGCGATCCTGTCGGTGCGGCGCGCCCTGCTGGTTGCCGTCAGCAGCCCGGCAGCTCGCTTCTCAGCGCCACAGGTGATCTTCACCGCGCGCGTGACTACTGCCCACGGATTCCGTGCGGCGCGCGTGGATCGGGCGAGCATAACCTCGAATGCTGCCGAGGCGACTTCCCAGGCGTCCATCCCGTACTTGCGAGCTAACCGCCGATACCTGATCGCCGCGTACCGCATCAACTCCGCCGCTTCGTGGTCGCCACGCCATGAGCCAGGCCCGGCCTCGTTCAGACGGATCAGCAGAGTACGCAGCCCCTCGGGTGTCTCGAAGCCGTGATCGACCGAGCCGACCTGAACCGCAACGTCATCGCTTGTGGTGGGTGGAGTGTGCTCGGACATGGTGACGCCTCCCGCAAAGGAGGTGCGCCACCAGCACCCAAGTCAGGACGTGCATCAGCACGTTCCTAGGCCGGTTGCATCGGTTCCATCAGTGACGCCCTGCTCAGAGCACAGAAAGCGCGTCTCGCGGGTTTCGTCGTATCGCTGAGAGCGCGGGAACAAGGAGGACAGTGAGCAATGCCGCAGTTGCGATCCCTGCAAGCACAACCATCTGTCGCAGATCGAGCAGCGGAGTCGCGGAGAGTCCACCGGCGGTCAGCATGAACGCCGTCGTTGCAACCGACGCCGCGGCAATACCGAGTCCGAGCACGATCGCGGTGAAGGCGTAGGCAGCGGCTTCGGAGAACGCGATGCCGATGAGTGTTCGCGGCGAGGCACCAGCGACACGCAGCGCGGCGGCGTCCTTTGTGCGTGCGCGGGTTGAGAGAAGCACGCTGGCGATGCTGCCCGCGATGGAGATGACGGCTGCGGGAGTCAGCATCACATAGGTGTCGAGCGAGTTGAGGGTGGTGGTGATCCCATTCCGGGTGAGCGCGTCCTGCCAGGTGGTGATGATCCCGAAGAGGATGCCGTAGAGCGCGAGTCCGACCGCAATCGGGATCACGGCGGTAGCGGTTCGCCGGGGCTGTCCGGTCGCGAAGTATCGCGCGAGAGTCCAGGCAGGGAGACGACGGGCAGGGATGATCGCGGTCCACAGCCGAATGAACTGCGGGACAAGCACGGGTGCGAGAGCCACGATGATCGCGAGGACGGCAAGGCCCGTCATCATGGATAGCGTCGCCGCGCTCGATCCGCCGATGCTGTCGGAACCGAGAGTCAGCGTCGCGCCGATGGTGACGATGATCTGTTGCAGCAGGAACAAGACTGCGAAGCCAGCGACGATCCATCGAGAAACCGGCATCGTCATAGTGGCTTCTGTTTCATCGCGAACCGCGTGTACGGCGGAGATTCGCGCTGCACGACGCGCCGGGACGAAGCTCGCGAAGTAAGACACCAGGGTTGCTCCGACAATCGCGAGAAGGGCAGCGGGGAACGCATTCGCGACGGGAATGGTGTGATCCTCGCGGGTGACCATGCGCACGAGGAGGTCGACGGCGCTTTGGCAGAACGGGCTGGCGACGATGATCCCGGCGACAGCACCAACGGCGTTCACGAGGAGGACTTGCGTGGTGATCGCACGGCGCACCTGCGACGGCGACGCTCCCGCGAGTCGCCATCGTGCAATGCGTGTCGACAGTGCGGTGACTGTTGCGGCAGCACCCGTGCCGAGGACCGCAATGGCGGGCACGGCGGTCGAGACGTAGACGACGTAGCTGCCAGCTCGTGCCTCATCGACGGTCGAACCGAAGCTCTCGATCAGTGCCGCTCCGTCGGGTGTGCCCAGCGTCCACCAGTACACCGCGGCAAGGTACGCGAACGCGGCCGAAACGATCGCGACGAGGAACGGCCCAACCCAGAGGCGGGTGTCCTCGCGCAATTCGGCGAAGGCGAGGCGGATCATGCTGGGTCTCCTTCCATCGCAGCGAGCAGCTGATTGCTGGTCGGGCGATACAGGGAGTGCGTCAGCACGCCGTCTCGCATGACGACCACGATGTCCGCGAGTGTCGCGGCGTCGAGGTCATGGGTGACCATGATGACGGTTCGGGTGCCGTCGGCGTGCGCCCGAAGTTGATCGAGCACGAGACGAGAAGAAGCGGTGTCGAGTGCGCCGGTGGGTTCGTCGGCGAAGACGAGCTCCGGTCGGTTCGCCATGACTCGGGCGAGCGCGACACGCTGCTGCTCGCCATTGGAAAGTCGACTCACGCGTGTGCGTGTCCGCTCGCCGAGGCCCAAACCGCTCAGGATCGCGTCAGCCCGGTCGAGGTCGGCTCGCCGCCCGCCGAGGCGTTCGGGGAGCACGACGTTCTCGCGTGCCGTGAGTGCGGTGACGAGGTTGTAGGACTGGAAGACGAAGCCGATTCGCTCTCGATACAGTTGCGCGATTGTGCCCGCTTTCGACTTTCCAAGATCCGCGCCCAAGGTCCACACACTCCCCGAGGTGACCGGATCGAGGCCCGCCAAGCAGAACATCAGCGTCGACTTCCCGCATCCCGAGGGGCCGACGATAGCAACCATGCTGCCCTGGGGAACCGTGAGGTCAACTCCGCGAAGTACGGGCACAACGGGCATGCCTCGCCGCCCGCCGAAAGACTTCTCGACGGCCGATGCGATGACTGCGGGGGGTATAGAACTCGTTTGCTGCATACCTCCACCCTCCGAATATCGAGGTGGTGGGGTAAGGATGATTGCCCTCAGAAGATGAGGGGAAACCCTCATCGCAGAACCGGGGAACCCCCATAGGCGCGGGCGCACCATCCGAGAGAATGGAAATATGCCCTTCTCCCGCCCGCGCCCGCACCGTGTGCATCCGGTGGGCGTGCTCGGAACTTCACTTCCCTGGCGAGCTGTCGCTTACGTTCTCAGCAGCGTCATCCTCGCGGTACCCACGATCGTCTTCCTCGCTGCTTTCCCGTTGCTCCCCGCCTGGTCGTGGAGCCTCAGCGCCGTCGAGCGGCAGAGAGTCCGACTTCTGCGCCTCGGGACGATACCCGGCCCACCCGATGGCCTCCGGGTTCCGCCGCTCCGAAATGCACCTGCTCGGCTCTACTCGTCCTTGGGGTGGCGGGAGATCGGGGCGACGCTCCTCCACCTCATCTACGCCGCTCTCGGGTACGCCCTGTTCGTCTTCGGCGGAACCGCAATCATCACCCTCATCGCCGCCCCGTTGCTCCCCTTGATAGGCGAGAAGTATGTTGTCGGCGAATGGCAGATCGACCAACCTGCACCCGCGCTGCTGTTCACCCTCCTCGGTGCCCTACTCCTCCTCGTGTTCCTCTACGCGGCCATGCTGCTCGCCTTCTCCCAGGCCGCCACCACGAGACTGCTCATCGGTTCCAAGATCGAATCACTCGAACGTCAGGTCGACATGCTCGCGGGTGAGAGCGTCGCGCTCGTGGAGGCGTTCGAGGGCGAACGCCGACGCATCGAGCGCGACCTCCACGACGGCCCCCAGCAGCACCTGGCCGCCGCTGCACTCCATCTGGGAGTCCTCCGCGCCCAGCTCACCACCTCCGCCAGTTCACCTCACGCTGCCGAGCTGAGCACGCTCGAAGCCGCACACCTCGAAGTCGAACACGCCCTCGACGCGATGCGAGCAGCCGTCTCCGGCCTCCGTCCGCGTCTCCTCGTGGAAGACGGTCTTGCGGCAGCACTCACCGAACTCGCTGCACGCTCTCCCATTTCGGCCACGGTCGAAGCAGACCCATTTCCGAGACTCCAAGCTCCGGTCGAAGCGAGCCTCTACTCGATCGCATCTGAGTTCTTCACAAACGCCCTCAAACACAGCGGCGCTGCCCGCATCACTGTCGCGCTCACGATGAACGTGCAAGGGCTTCGCGTCACTCTCTCCGACAACGGACGCGGGGGCGCGAACCCCGAGAACGGAACAGGGCTGGTCGGTATCGAACATCGCGTAGGACTCCTCGGAGGCACCATGCTCCTCGACAGTCCCCGAGGCGGCCCCACCGTCCTCACCATCCAAGTACCCGAATCGACTCTGAACGGGGTGGCTCATTGAGAATCGGAATCGCCGAGGACGTCGCCCTGCTCCGCGAGGGCATCGCAGCGATCCTCGAACAGCACGGCCACGTCGTTGTCTGGACTGTCGAGGACGCAGAACGGCTCCGCGCGCAGCTTGGCACAGCTGATGACATTGACCTGCTCATCGCGGACGTGCGGATGCCACCGCACCACACCGATGATGGCCTCCGTGTCGCCGTCGAGCTGCGCACCCGACACCCCGCGGTCGGCATCCTGATCCTCTCCCAGCACCTCGGCAACGAGTACGCCCGATCGCTGCTCGCAACGGCACCCGACGCAGTCGGCGGCACCGGGTACCTGCTCAAAGAACGAGTCGGACGTGTCGCCGACTTCATCCACTCAATCGAAACCGTCGGGGCAGGCGGCGTCAGCATCGACCCCAAAGTCATCGCGCATCTGATGGAGGAACGCGCCCACCACGGGCCTCTCGGCGCACTCGGTGATCGAGAGCGTGAGGTTCTCGCGCTCATGGCCGAGGGGCAGACAAACGAACAGATCGCTCAGAACCTGCACTTCAGCCCCGCGACCGTCGAACGCCACATCAGCGCCATCTTCACAAAACTCGACCTTCACGCCCATCCCGGCAACAAACGAGTCCTCGCTGTCCTCGAATACCTCCGCAGCTGACCCCGCCGTGACTCTGCACCACCCCTTCTCTTCTGAATGAACGTACGCTACATTATGTAGTGGCAGAAACATTAGTTGATCGGAGGCGGCGATGCATGGCGGGGTGGTGTTCTTCCGGGGAACCGGAGCTGATGCGCGCCGCTATGTCGAGGCTGACCGTTTGCGCGCTGACGATTACTACCTGAGCGACAGCACCGGGATCAGCTATGCGGTGCTCGGCGCGTCGGGCGAGACGGTGAGCGTCCGTGCGTTGACGGCTGACGAGTACGCCGGGTGGGTGGACTGGATCAACCCGGACACCGGCGAGTCGATGGGAAGGCCGCGCGCGGCGGGGCCGGATCGTCAGGGTTCGGCACGGTTCGCAGAAATGACGATCAACGGCCCGAAGTCGCTCTCGATTGCCGCCGCCCTGCATCCCGAGGTATCGGAGGCGCTGGATCGCGCGCAGCAGGACGCGCTGGCGGAGATTCGACGGTGGCTGGCCCAGCACACTGTGACTCGTGTCGGCCCTCGCGGAAAGCAAGAAGTCGTGCCCGTTGAGCACATACAGGTCACGGGCATCACGCACCGCACATCTCGTGCAGGCGACCCGCACCGCCACATTCACATGCAGATCGGCACGCGAGTGTGGGCGGCCGGGAAGTGGCGCGGCCTGGACACGGGGGCGCTCATCAAGCAGCAGGGAGCGACCCGTGCCCTCGGTACGGCGGTGATCGCGGCGCACCCGGAGCTTGCGGCGGTGCTGGATCGGCACGGCCTGACCCTCGACCCCGCGACGGGCGAAGTGGTCGAGCTGGCACCGTACAACGCGCTGATGAGCAAGCGCGGCGAGCAGGTGCGGAAGCACTTTGACCGCATGACAGCGGAGTGGGAGGCGGCGCATCCGGGCGAGACGATGGGGCCGGTCGTCTCGTCACGGCTGAGAGCGCAAGCGTGGGCATATGAGCGACCCGCGAAGAAGCCCACCACACTCCGCGAAGAGGAAGCCTGGCTGACCGAGCTACGGGAAGCCGGGTACGACCCTGCGACGTTGCGCCGGCCTGCGACGAGCGCGCCGGCGTCTCTTGACGAGCTCTCGGTGCAGCAGATCGCATTGCGGGCGCTGGATCGGTGCGCGGCGGGTGCGTCGGCGTGGACGAGGCACACGGTGCAGGAGCACGCGACCCGGATCATCACCGAGACTGGGGTGCGCGCCACGGGTGCAGAGCTGCGCGAGCTGATCGCGGTTGCCACGCGGCTCGCGCTCGAGGACTGCTTCTCTGTATTCCCGCCGGATGCGGCGACCCCGGAGCATGTGGCGCACCTCACCAGCCTGCGCGTGGTGCAGGCTGAGACGGAACTGCGCGACCTCCTCACCGCCCGCACCGCCGACCGCGAGCCGAAGCACCCGGACGTGCAGGACGCGGCGCAGGCGGGCAACCTCGACGCCGGGCAGCAGCAGGCCGCCGCAGCGGTAGCCTCGACCGATCCGCTCGTGATCGTGGAGGGCGCAGCAGGCGCGGGCAAGACCACCATGCTCGGCGTCGCAATCGAGGTCGCGGCACAGCACGGGCGGTCGTCGCGGGTGGTTGCGCCGACATTGCGCGCCGCCCAGGTCGCACAGGAAGAACTCGGGGTGCCTGCAACCTCGGTGGCGGCGCTCGTGCACGCGCACGGGTGGCGCTGGAACAGTGACGGCGTATGGTCACGCCTCGCACGGGGCGACACTGACCCGGAGACCGTGCGCACCTATCACGGCCCGTCCGAGGACGCCCAGCTCACAAGGGGTGAGCGGGTGATCGTGGACGAGGCCGGGATGCTCGACCAAGACACCGCAAT
>JBQGOU010000110.1:0-9490 GCA_052086865.1 Cellulomonadaceae bacterium | reverse complement strand
CGATCTTGTCGCCGCCCAGATCCGCTCCGATGAACAGCGTGACGACGAGGACGATGCCGAGCGTGATGGCAACGTTGCGCCAGGCGACGGACCGGCTGACGACGGTACGCAGCACGGGCAGGGCGACGACGACGGTGACCAGGAGCACCTCGATGATCGTCAGGGCGAAGGTCTTCGCACCGATGGCGTCACGGACGTAGGACTCGGTGGTCAGGTAGCCGACGACGAAGAGCACCAGCCAGATGAAGGCAAGTCCCACAATCAGGTACGCCGTGCCCACGGTGACGCGCCACCACGCGGCGGTCGTCGCGCCGTCGGCCTCGACCGGGCCGAGCTCGCTGGCCCGCGGGGTCGCGGCCAGGGCCGCGCCGGCGAGCCCGAGGGCGACGGCGCTGCCGAGCCCGCGGTACTCGGTCAGGGTGGTCACGTCGAGAACCGCGTGCACGACGAAGACGAGTGCGTACGGGATGCCGGCGAGCACCCGAACGCGCCGGGTGGTGTGCACGGTCCAGGAGGCCGGCAGCACGCCGAGCCGCGCCAGGTACGGCAGCGTCAGCGAGACGACGGACAACAGGGTCGCCAGAAGCACCCAGGCCACCCCTCCCGCCGTGAGCACCTCGGCGTCACGCACCACGAAGGGCAGCGAGATCGACAGGACCAGCAGGAGCAGAGCGACGACGTCGGTGACGTAGTCGCGGGTCGGCACGCCGTCGAACGGGCGTGGCCGGTCGCTTGCGCGCGCGTGCACGTCCGGCTGCGCGCCACCGTGACCGTCGATTGTGCTCATCGAGATGTTCCTCACTTCCGTCACCACAGACCCGGTTCCGTCGCCCGAGACCGGGGCGCCGCACCTCGTGCGGGTCGCCGGACCTGAATCTATCGGCCTCGGGCTTCTCGCGCGCGGCGACTGTGGCTTGCGTCCGACTGGTGGAGGACTGTCAGATCCCGAGCTGGAAGACTCCCCAGTAGGCCAGGAGCATCCACAGCAGAATCGTTCCGGCCACCACACCCCCCACGGTGGCATAGGCGAGCACCCCCGAGGCGGCGCGGACACACTCCCCCTGCCGGCGCCGCGCCCGCAGCGTGAGAAGCGTGTTGAGCAGAAGCGCCCCGAGGACGGCGGCCAGCACACCGCCCAGCCGTACCGCCACCCATCCGCCCTGCACGAGCCAGGGGTCCTGCTGGTACTCCAGGGCGAGCCCGCCGACCATGACCAGGTACCACACGAGCCCCGCCGCCGTTGCGAGCGTCGCCAGCGCCACGCCAGGCAGCCACCACTGCAGCGACCTGTGCACGCGCGCCGTCGCGGCTCGCGCACGCCGGACTCCCGCACCCTCACCCCGCCTCGGGCCGCGCCGCAGGCCTCCGAGCACCCACGCGCCGAGCCAGACGAGCGGGCCCAGGGTCATCAGGACCCCCGCGACGACGGCCGCGCCCAGGATCCGGTCCCCACTGCCGAACCAGTGCGCACGGGGAACCTCCGCCGCCATGATGGCCTGCGAAGGTTGTGCCCCGGCCACCTGTGGCACGGCGTGCGCGGTGGCCGGCTGGCCGTGGACCCAGGCGGCCAGGTCCCGGTCCAGCTCCGGCACGACGCGGTCGTCGACCCGGATCCCGTGGTTTGCCCCGGCGTAGTAGCGCACCACAACCCCGGCACTCGGCGACACCCGCTCCAGGATCTCCTGCGCGCCCTGCACCGTGGGCATCGACAGGTCGGCCGTGCCGTAGACCACGAGCACGGGCCGGGTGAGCCCGTCGAGATAGGGGCGGACGTCGAAGTCGGCGTACTCGAAGCCGCCTCCCGGCATCTCCATGCCGACGGCGCGCGGGATGGCGCGAAACACCCCGTGCGGCACCCGGGTGTTGCGCAGGTAGGAGTCGACGGCGAATGCTGCCTGCGAGCGCGGTGGGACGACGGGCGCGGAGACCAGGGCGAGGAACGCGATCGAGGGGTCGGCGGTGGCCATGACAGGGGCAATCCACGTGCCCTCCGACTCCGCGTAGACGCCGACGCGCTCGGGATCGACGCCGGGCACTCCGCGCAGGTGCTCAACCGATGCCGCGTAGTCACCGGCCATCTCGACGTAGTCCCGGTGGCGGGTCGAGTAGTTGTCCAGCCGCTTGGCGGGAACGAGCGTCGCCACCCCCGCGCTCGCCAGGTCGTGGGCCTGTGTGGTGAAGGCCGTCTGCGGCTGACCGGTCCCGGCCCCGTGCACGAACACGATGCCGGGCATGCCTGCCGGGGCTCCGACCGGGGTCCGGACGATCGCCTCGACCTGCATGCCGCCCAGGTCCACCGTCACCGTCTCGACGCTCACGGGGTACGTGCCCACCCCCGGCGTCTGCTCGTCGGACAGAATCCGCGTGTCCGCATGCGTGACGATGATCTGGTCCGTGACCGGTTCAGGCGCCCAGGACGGCCCGGCGATCGCGCCCACCAGGGCGAGGAGCACCATGATCACGACGCTCGTCGAGACCGCCCGGAACATCGAACGACCTAGAAGCCGAGCCGGCCGAGCTGCTTGGGGTCGCGCTGCCAGTCCTTGGCCACCTTGACGTGCAGGTCGAGGTAGACGCGGGAGCCGAGCAGCTTCTCGATTCCACGGCGCGCCTCGGTGCCGACCTGGCGCAGTCGTGCACCGCCACGGCCGATGACGATCGCCTTCTGGCTCGGGCGCTCCACGAAGAGGTTCACCCGGACGTCGACGAGGGCGTCGGGGCCCTCGCCTCGTGGCACGATCTCGTCGACGACCACCGCCAGGGAGTGCGGCAGCTCGTCGCGCACGCCCTCGAGCGCGGCCTCTCGCACCAGCTCGGCGACCATGACGGCCTCGGGCTCGTCGGTGAGCTCGCCGTCAGGGTAGAGGTCCGGGCCCTCGGGCAGGTGCCCGACGAGCACGTCCGCCAGCTCACCGACCTGGAAGCCGTCGACGGCGGAGACGGGCACGATGTCGTCCCACGGGCCGAGCGCGTCCACTGCGAGCAGGTGCTCGGTCACGCGCGCACGCGGCACGGTGTCCGTCTTGGTGACGGCCACGACCACGGGGGGCCGGCGCCGGGATCGGCGCAGGTCGGCGAGCTGGGCCGCGATGAACCGGTCCCCCGGGCCGATGCGCTGGTCCGCCGGGATGCAGAACACGATGACGTCCACCTCGGCGAGCGTCTCGCGCACCAGGTCGTTCAGGCGCTCACCCAGCAGCGTGCGCGGCCGGTGCAGGCCGGGGGTGTCGACAAGCACGAGCTGCGCGTCGGGGCGGTGCACGATGCCGCGAATCGTGTGCCGGGTGGTCTGGGGCCGGTCCGAGGTGATCGCCACCTTCTGACCGACCAGGGCGTTGGTGAGCGTGGACTTGCCGGCGTTCGGACGGCCCACCAGGCAGGCGAAGCCGGAGCGGTGGGGACGAGGGTCCGGGGGCGTCATGCGTGTTCCTCCACGTCGGTGGTGCGGGTGTCGCGATGGTCTGTGGTGCGCTCCGGTGCGGTGCGCACGCGCACCGTGCTCAGCCGCTTGCGGCGTCCTTCGAAGCCGTCCGCCTCCAGCAGCAGGCCGTGCACACGCGCCGCGGACCCTGCAATGGGAACCCGGCCCAGAGTCTTCGCCAACAGCCCGCCGACCGTGTCCACCTCGTCGTCCTCGAGATCTGTGCCGAGCCGCTCGCCGAGCTCGTCGAGTGGCATCCGGGCGGGCACGCGCAGGGCACCACCGGCCAGCACCTCGACATCGGCCGCCGTGGCGTCGTGCTCGTCGGTGACCTCGCCGACGATCTCCTCGAGCGCGTCCTCGATCGTGACCAGGCCGGCGACTCCGCCGTACTCGTCGACGACGAGCGCCATGTGCGACGGCGCAGCCTGAAACTCGCGCAACAGGTCGTCCACGGGCTTGGACTCGGGCACGAACAGCGCGGGTCGCATCACCTGCGCCACCAGAACCTGCGTGCGCTGGGGCTGCCGGGCGTCGGTCTCGGCGGAGCGCAGCCGCGCCACGACGTCCTTGAAGTACAGCACCCCCTCGAGGTCGTCCACGGTTGTGCCCACGACGGGGACCCGGGAGAACCCCGAGCGCAGGAACAGCGACAGCGCCTTGTCGAGCCCGGCCTGCGCGGAGATGCTCACCATGTCGGTGCGCGGCACCATGACCTCACGGGTGAGGGTGCTGCCGAGCTCGAACACCGAACGGATCAGGGCACGTTCGTCCTCCTCGATAACCTCGGACTCGTTGACGCGCTCCACCATGTCCCGCAGCTCGTCGTCCGTGCGCACCTGTTCGGACGGCAGCCTCGAGGCCCATCCGAACAAGGCGACCGCAACCGTCATCGGGCCGCCCAGAGCGACGAGCACACCCCGGGGGTTACGCCGGCCGATGCTGCGCGGGCTCAGCCGGACCAGGAGCAGCCCGACGAGGGTGCTCGCCGCGATGGCGATCAGAAGCACCTGCCACCAGGAGTCCAGCACCGCGGCGATGATCACCGTCAGGCAGGCCGTCGCGGTCATCTCCGCGAGGATCCGGGCGAAGGCGAGGGCACCGGCGGTGCGCTGACGGTTCTCCGTCAACCGCACCAGACGGTTCCCCCGGGGATGGGTCGCCGCCGTCTGCGCCACCGCGGTCCGGGTGATCCGGAGCACGGCGGCCTCCCCCGCGCTGAGCATCGCTGCCAGCGCGATGCCCAGGACTGCCACGGCGACGAGCAGCCCCACGGGCACGCCCGTCATCGTAGGCCGCTCATCGCGAGGCGAGGAAGGTCAGCAGCAGATGTCGCTGCAGTGCGAACATCTCCTTCTCCTCCTCCGGTTCGGCGTGGTCGTAGCCGAGCAGGTGCAGGATCCCGTGGGTGGTCAGCAGGAGCATCTCCTCGACCGTCGAGTGGCCGGCCCCGCGCGCCTGCTTGGCTGCGACGTCCGGGCACAGCACGACGTCCCCGAGCAGCCCGGCTGGCGTGACGGCGTCCTCACGGCCAGGCCGGAGCTCGTCCATGGGAAAGGACAGGACGTCCGTGGGCCCCGACTCGTCCATCCACTGCACGTGCAGCTC
The DNA here is from genome assembly GCA_052086865.1 of Cellulomonadaceae bacterium. Classification (GTDB taxonomy): domain Bacteria; phylum Actinomycetota; class Actinomycetes; order Actinomycetales; family Cellulomonadaceae; genus Flavimobilis. Next base: position 4,461 of record JBQGOU010000110.1, on the reverse strand, counting down.
GGACATGACCTCCGGGGTGACCATCAGCACGGAGAGCTCAGTTGCCGGGTCCAGGTGCATCGCATCCATGACGAACCGTGCCAGCGCCGCGAACTCCGCCTCGTCGACAGGCGTGCCGGACTCGTTGTTGACCTCGACGCTCATCGCCGTCCCTCTCGTCGACCCCTGGACGACCCCGTGCCGCGCTGGTCCGTACGCGGCTCAGGCCGCATGGCCGACTCCCAACGGGCGTAGGCGTCGATGATGTCCCCGACCAACCGGTGCCGCACCACGTCGGCGCTGCCGAGCCGGCAGAACTCGACATCGTCAACGCCGGTGAGCACGTCCTCGATGACCCGGAGGCCGGAAGTCGTCCCGCCCGGCAGGTCGACCTGCGTCGCATCGCCCGTGATCACCATCTTCGAGCCGAACCCGAGCCGGGTCAGGAACATCTTCATCTGTTCCGCGGAGGTGTTCTGCGCCTCGTCGAGGATGATGAACGCCCCGTTGAGGGTGCGCCCGCGCATGTACGCCAGCGGGGCCACCTCGATCGTGCCCGCCTCCATCAGCCGGGGGATCGACTCGGGATCCACCATCTCCTGCAGGGCGTCGTACAGCGGGCGCAGGTACGGGTCGATCTTGTCCGCCAAGGATCCGGGTAGGTAGCCCAGACGCTCCCCCGCCTCGACGGCGGGGCGGGTCAGCACCAGCCGGTTGACCTGGCGCGCTTGCAGGGCCTGGACGGCCTTGGCCATCGCGAGGTAGGTCTTGCCGGTGCCGGCGGGCCCGATGCCGAACGTCACGGTGTTCGCGTCGATCGCGTCCACGTAGCTCTTCTGCCCCACCGTCTTGGGCCGGATCGTCCGGCCCCGGTTGGTGAGGATGTCGAAGGTCAGGACCTCGGCCGGGCGCGCAGCCACGGGCGCCGTCAGCATGGCGATGGACCGCCGGACCACGTCGGGACCCAGCGGGGTTCCCGCCGAGGCGATCTCGACCAGCTCGTCGAGGAGCCGCACCGCGAGCCCGACGTCGGCTGCTGGCCCGCTCACGGCCACCTCGTTCCCGCGCACATGGACGTCGACCTGGGGGAACCCTTCCTCGAGGGCACGCAGGACGACGTCGCCCGTCCCGAGCAGGCTCACCATGGACACCTCGGGCGGGATGACGATCCGATGCTCAAGCCGTGCCCCGGCGTCGTCACCGGTGTCAGCAGAGGACGGAGCGCGATCGGCTGCGCCGACGGCGCGCGGAGTGTGCGAGGTTCGTTGCATGAGCTGGCGTACGCCGCCCGAGTCCCTTCGTGTGAAGACGTGACCATTCGATTCTACCGATGCCACCATTTCGGCGATGCGACCCGGCCCTGCCCGGCCCTGCCCGGCCCTGCCCGGCCCTGCGCTCAGGCCGTGCTACCCGGCGCGGCCCTCAGGCCCACCGGCCGAACCGGTCGGCCAGCAGGGCGAGGGCGACGGGTCCGGCGGTGGAGGTGCGCAGCACATGTGGTCCGAGCCGCACCAGCTGCGCCCCGGCCGTGGTGAACGCGTCGACCTCCGCGTCGGCGATGCCGCCCTCGGGTCCGACGACGACGAGCACTGCAGGCACCCGCCCGTCGGGCGTCACGGACGCCTCCGGCAGCGCGACTGCGTGCAGCGTCGTGGTGGCCTCCTCGTGCAGCACGAGCACCGCGCCGCCGTCGGCACAGGTCTGGGCGATCCGGCGCGCGAGCGCCGCCGAGTCCACAGCAACCTCGACCTGCGGGATTCGCGAGCGCCGGGACTGCTTGACCGCGGAACGCACGGTCGCCAGCCAGCGGGCACGCGACTTGGCCGCTCGCTCCCCTCGCCACACCACGACGGATCTCTGCGCCTGCCAGGGGATGAACCCATCTGCGCCGAGCTCCGTCGCGGCCTCGATCGCGAGCTCGTCGCGGTCTCCCTTGGCCAGCGCTTGGACCAGCACGAGCCGGGGCACCGGCTCGGCGGCGTGCTCGATCTCCTCGACGGTCAGCTCGACAACGTCACGGTCGACCGTCGCCACCGTGCACAGCAGCCGCGTGCCTGCGCCGTCGACCACGTCGATTCGTTCACCCGCCCTCCGTCGCTGCACGACTCCGGCGTGGCGGCCCTCCGGGCCGTCCAGACGATAGGTCGACCCCGGGGCCAGCGCGGCGAGGGCGGCGGACTCCGCCAGGAAGACGGGCGCGCTCACGAACGCCTCAACGACCGGAGATCTTGTCGCGGAGCCGGGAGAAGACGCCCGGGTGCGCAGCGGAGACCTTCGCCTCCGGACGCTCCTCCTGGCGCAGGCGAGCCAGCTCGCGCAGCAGCCGTTCCTGCTCCTCGTCGAGGTCGCTCGGCACGTGCACGTCGATGCGCACCTTGAGGTCGCCGCGCCCGCCGACGTGCAGGTGTCCGACCCCCAGGCCGCGCAGGTTCACCACGGAGTCCGGCTGGGTCCCGGCATCGATTGTGACCTCGCGTGCCCCGTCGAGGGTTTCGAGCTCGATCGTGGTGCCGAGCGCGGCTGCCGTCATCGGCACCTCGAGGGTGCAGTGCAGGTCGTCGCCCTTGCGCACGAACACATCGTGCTTCTTCTCTCGGATCTCGACGTAGACGTCACCGGCGGGCCCGCCGGCGGGGCCGACCTCGCCCTGGGAGGTCAGCTTGATCCGGGTCCCGGTGTCCACACCTGCCGGGACGTCGATGGTGAGGGTGCGCCGGCTGCGCACTCGGCCCTCGCCAGAACAGTCCGGGCACGGCTCGGGGATCACCGTGCCGAAGCCCTGGCACGCGGAGCAGGGCACACTCGTCATAACCTGGCCGAGGAAGGAGCGGGCGACGCGCTGGACGACGCCGCGCCCGCCACAGGCCTCGCACGTGCGCGGGGAGGTGCCAGGACGGCAGCAGCTGCCGCCACAGGTCCCACAGGTCACGGCCGTCTCGACCTGCAGCTCGCGCCGGGCACCGAATGCGGCCTCCGCCAGGTCGATGTCCAGGCGCACCAGCGCGTCCTGCCCGCGCCGGGCGCGGGGCACGGGGCCACGCTGGGCGCCGCCCCCGCCGAAGAACGTCTCGAAGATGTCCTGGAAGCCGAAGCCGCCCGCGCCGCCACCGGGTGCGGACGGGTCGGCGCCCATGTCGTAGGACCGGCGCTTCTCGGCGTTCCCGAGCACCTCGTAGGCGCGGGTGACGTCCTTGAACCGGTCCTCCGAGCCCTCTCCTGCCACATCCGGGTGGAGCTCGCGGGCCAGCTTGCGGTAGGCCTTCTTGATCTGCTCGGGGCTCGCGTCGCGCGGGACGCCCAGGACCTCGTAGTAGTCGCTCACGTGCTGCTCTCTGCTGGGTTCTCGGTGTTCTGGAACGTGCTGGGTGCTGCTGGTGTGGTGCTGCGCGTCGTGCCGCGTGCCCCCGGCGGAGCGCGGACGGCGGTGCGTCCGCGCGCTCCCGAGGGCGCGTGCCGGTCAGCTCGCGAGGATCCGCGAGACGTAGCGGGCGACCGCGCGGACGGCGGCGATCGTGCCGGGATAGTCCATCCGGGTAGGTCCGATGGAGCCGACCAGCCCCACCGAGTGGTGCTCGTCGCCGTACCCGACGGTGACGACGGACGTCTCTATCAGACCTTCGAGCTGATTCTCGTGGCCGATTCGTACCGCCACCGTACCGGTGTCCTCCGACATCTCGGTGAACAACCCGAGCAGCACCACTTGTTCCTCGAGCGCCTCGAGCACCGGGCGCAGGGCGTGCTCGAAGCGCATCCCGGCGCGAGCGAGGTTGGCCGTCCCGGTCATGACGAGCCGCTCCTCGCCCTCCTGAGCGAGGGTGGTGCGCAGCAGCTCCGCCACCTCGCGCACGAGCGATCTGTCGGCCTCCTCGAAGGACTGTGCGAGGTCGGTCGCCAGCGTGTCGAGCTCCGAGAGCCTGCGCCCGATCGCCGCCGTGTTGAGCCGGGTGCGCAGCTGCGCCACCAGACGCTCGTCGAAGGCGTGCTCGGTCACGAGCGTGCGCTGCTCGACACGCGCGGCATCGGTGATGATCACGACGAGCAGGCGGTGCTCGTCGACCATCACGAGCTCGACGTGGCGCAGTCCCGAGCGCTGCAACGAGGGGTACTGCACGACGGCGACCTGCTGGGTGAGCTGGGCGAGCAGCCGGCTCGCGCGCACCACCACGTCGTCGAGGTCCACCGCCTGGTCCAGGAACCGCTCGATCGCGCGCTTCTCGGGCGCGGACAGCGGCTTGACGGTGCCGAGTTCGTTGACGAAGGTCCGATAGCCCTTGTCCGTCGGGATCCGGCCCGCCGACGTGTGGGGCTGGGCGATGAGCCCCGCGTCCTCGAGCGCCGCCATGTCATTGCGGATGGTGGCCGGCGAGACGCCGAGACGGTGGCGCTCGGCCAGCATCTTGGACCCCACCGGCTCACGGGTCTGGACATAGTCCTCGACGATGGCGCGCAGAACCTCGAGCCGTCGATCCTCGCTCATGGCTG
>JBQGOU010000109.1:6674-9573 GCA_052086865.1 Cellulomonadaceae bacterium | reverse complement strand
CCGTCCCGGTTGTCCTCGCCGTTGGCCGAGTTGTGCTTGTGCGAGTACCGCGTCAGGTCCGCCATCGTGAAACCGTCGTGGGCGGTGACGAAGTTGACCGAGGCGACCGGGCCGCGCACCAGCGGCGGGTCGCCGTAGCCGAATAGGTCGACCGAGCCGGCCAGGCGGGTCGCGAGCTCGCGCACCCCGTGGCCCGCGCGCCCGTGCGTGGCGTTTTCCGCGTCGGTCAGCCAGAACTCGCGGATCGCACCGCGGAAGCGGTCGTTCCACTCGCCGAACGGCGCGGGGAACTGTCCCGTGCGCCAGCCGCCCGGGCCCAGGTCCCACGGTTCGGCCACGAGCTTCAGGTCGCCGAGCACCGGGTCCGTGCGCATTGCGGTGAGCAGCGGGTGGTGCGGGGAGAACCCGTCGTGACCGCGCGCGATGGTCACCGCGAGGTCGAAGCGGAAGCCGTCCACGCCGATCTCCTGCGCCCAGTAGCGCATCGAGTCGAGCGTGAGCTGCACCACGCGGGTGCGCCGGAAGTCCAGGGTGTTCCCGCACCCCGTCACGTCCGCGTACCGGGCCGGGGTGGCGCCGTCGTGCAGGTAGTAGGAGGTGTTGTCCAGGCCGCGCCAGGACACCTGAGGGCCGGCGAGGCCGCCTTCGCAGGTGTGGTTGTACACCACGTCGAGCACGACCTCGATGCCGGCCTGGTGCAGCAGCGCGACCATGCCCTTGACCTCGTCGAGCACGGCCGTGGGCCCCGCCGCCTGCGCGGCGGCGGTTGCGTAGCCCGAATGCGGGGCGAAGAACCCCAGCGTGTTGTAGCCCCAGTAGTTCGTCAGGCCCGTTCCGCGCAGGTGCGGCTCGTCCGCGAACGCGTGGATGGGCAGCAGCTCCAGGGTGGTCACGCCCAGGGAGGTCAGGTGCGCGATGGTGGCGGGGTGCGCCAGGCCCGCGTACGTACCCCGCAGATCCTCGGGGACGTCGGGCAGCAGCCGGGTCAGGCCGCGCACGTGGGCCTCGTACAGCACCGTGTCGCGCCAGGGCACCCGAGGACGCTCGATCCGGGGGGAGTACGTGGAGTCGACGACCACGCCGAGGGGGACGTGCCCGAGCGAGTCCAGGGTGCTCGCTGGGCCGTAGGGGTCGCCCTCGCCGAGTGCGTCGGTGGCGTGCCCGGCCGCGTGGGCCCCGTACTCCAGCTCGCCGCTGACGCCGCGGGTGTAGGGGTCCAGCAGGATCTTGTTCGGGTTGTAGCGCAGTCCGGCTTCCGGGTTCCAGGTGCCGTGGGCACGCAGCCCGTAGTGCTGGCCGGCACGGACGCCGGGGACGGTGGCCTGCCAGACGCCGTACTCGGGGCCGTGCATCGGCACGCGCCGCTCACGCCAGCCGGCGGGGGCGTGCGGATCAGGGTCCAGCAGGCACAGCTCGACCCCCGTCGCGTGCGCGGCGACGACGGCGATCTCCAGACCGCCGTCGACGAGGTGCGCACCCAGGCGGGTGGTGCTGCGTGCCGACGTGGGGGCGTCGGTGATGGTGCTCATCTGCTCATTGTCACGCCTGAACGCGCCAATTCCCGCATTTGTCCCGCACTCGGTGGACGATAACGCCTGATTTCACCCAGGGCGGACCGGGTGCGCGGCGGCATGCGACGATGGTCAGCGGTCCGGCGAGAGGGAAGAGGAGCGATGAGAGTCGTCGTCTGTGTCAAGCACGTGCCGTCCATGCATGCTGACCGCGCGTTCTCGGGTGGGCGCGTGGTGCGCTCGGCGGAGGACGGCACGCTCAACGAGCTGGACGAGCACGCGATCGAGGCCGCCCTGCAGATCGTCGAGGCGCTGCCCGAGCGCGCGGCGAGCGAGGTGATCGCCCTGGCCGTCGGCCCGGAGGTGTCCGCCGATGCGCTGCGCCGGGCGTTCCAGCTGGGTGCCGACACCGGCGTGCAGGTCACCGATGACGCGCTCGCGGGCTCGGACTACTTCGGCACCGCCGCGGCCCTGGCCGCCGCTGTGCGCCGGGTGGCCGCGGACGGCCCGGTGGACCTGGTCGTGGCTGGCATGGCTGCCCTGGACGGGCTCGGCTCGGTGGTGCCCGCGCTGCTCGCCGCGGAGCTCGGCTGGGCGCAGCTGACCAACGCCGAGACCCTCGCCGTGGGGGAGGGACGCGCCGCCGTGCAGCGCGCCGTGGACGGCGCGACGGAAATCCTCGACGCCCCGCTGCCCGCCGTCGTGAGCGTGACCGACCAGGCCAACAAGCCACGCTTCCCCACCTTCCCGGCCATGCTGGCCGCGCGCAGCAAGCAGATCAACCGCTGGACGCTGGCCGACATCGGCCTCGCACCTGATCAGGTGGGCGCCGCGGCCGCCCGCACCGAGGTGCTCGATGCCGCCCCGCGTCCGCCTCGCGAACCGGTCGAACTCGTGGTGGACGAGGGCCAGGGCGGGCGGGCGCTCGCCGAGTTCATCATCGGAAAGGTGCTGTGATGTCCGTCCTCGTGGTCCTGCCGGAGCCGGTCCTCGCCGGCCCCGAGCTCGAGCTGCTCACCCTCGCCCGGACGCTCGGCGAGGTCGACGTCGCGGTGTTCGAGGCCCCCACCGAGGCCGCCCTCGAGGTGCTCGCCGGCTACGGCGTCGAACGCGTCCTGCTCGCCCCGGCGGCCGAGCGGTTCCTCACCCCCGTCGCCGCACGTGCCCTGCTGAGCGTCGTCGAGGCCAGCGGCGCCGAGGTGATCCTGTTCGCCTCCACCTTCGCGAATAAGGAGGTTGCGGCTGTGCTCGCGCTCGGCCTGCGGGCCGGGCTGATTATCGACGCCGCACGCGTGGAGCGCGGTGAGGACGATCGGGTGGTGGCCGCCAAGCGGGTGTTCGCCGGGTCGTGGGACGTGGTGTGCGCCGCGAGCACCGACCGGGTGGTG
>JBQGOU010000109.1:0-6664 GCA_052086865.1 Cellulomonadaceae bacterium | reverse complement strand
GCTCACGGTGCGCGCGAACGCCGTGGTGCCGGCCGAGGCCGACCTCGCCACCGTGCCCGTGCTGGTGGCGGTCGACGTGCCGCCCGGCGACGAGGCGCGCGGGGCACAGCTCGTCGCGCGGACCGTCCCTGAGCCCAGCGCGGACGAGCGTCCGCCGCTCGCGTCAGCCGCCGTCGTGGTGGCGGGCGGGCGCGGCACGAACGGCGACTTCGGGCCAGTGACGGGTCTGGCGGATGCGCTCGGCGCCGCTGTGGGCACCACCCGGGACTGCGTCGACGAGGGCTGGATGCCCCACGAGGCCCAGATCGGGCAGACGGGCGTGACCATTGCGCCGCGGCTGTACGTGGGCGCCGGAATCAGCGGCGCACCCCACCACCGCGGCGGGATGCAGGCCTCCGAGGTCATCGTCGCCGTCAACTCCGACCCGGAGTGCCCGCTGTTCGACATCAGCGACTTCGCCGTGGTCGGTGATCTGGCCACGGTGCTGCCGCAGGCGGCCGAGCACCTGCGCGCCCACCGCCCGCACTGAGCGGCGCGCCGGACTTCGTAGACTGGGTGACCGTGAGCGACTCCACCCTCGGCTACCTCGACCATGCCTCGACCACGACGATGCTGCCCGCAGCCGTGGACGCGCTGGTCGCCGAGCTCGCGCACACCGGCAACGCCTCCTCCCTGCACGCCGCCGGCCGGCGCGCGCGGCGGGTGGTCGAGGAGTCCCGGGAGTCCCTGGGCCAGTCCCTGGGTGCGCGCCCGAGCGAGATCCTCTTCACCGCAGGGGGCACCGAGGCGGACAACCTGGCGATGAAGGGCCTGTTCTGGGCGCGGCGCACGGGGCACCCCGAGCGCCGGCGGATCCTGGTGAGCTCGGTCGAGCATCACGCCGTGCTCGACCCCGCCTTCTGGCTTGCGGAGCATGCGGGGGCGGAGGTCGTCCAGCTGCCCGTGGACCGTGACGGGGTGCTCGACGCCGCGGCGCTGCGCGCCGAGCTCGCCGAGCACGGCCATGCGGTGGCGCTCGTTTCGGTGATGTGGGCCAACAACGAGGTCGGCGCGCTGCAGCCGCTGCACGAGGTGGTGCGCGCGGCGCATGCCCACGGCGTTCCGGTGCACTCCGACGCCGTCCAGGCCGTGGGCCACCTGCCTGTCGGCTTCGCGGACAGCGGCCTCGACGCGATGACCGTCTCGGCGCACAAGCTGGGTGGACCCGTGGGCGTCGGGGCGCTGCTGGCCCGCCGGGGCCTCGACCTGACCGCCGTGCTGCACGGCGGGGGCCAGGAGCGCGGGGTGCGCTCCGGAACCCTGGACACCCCGGCGATCCGGTCCTTCGCGGTGGCGGTTGCCGAGGCGACCGACCACCTGGCCACCGAGCCGGGTCGTCTCGCCGCGCTGCGCGACGAGCTCGTGGCGGGGGTGGCCCGGATCCCGGGCGCCACGCTGCGGGGTCCGCGTCCGCGCGACACCGCGACGGGGGCCGCCGTCGTCCGCGAGCACGACGGCACGCCGGTGCGCCTGCCGGGAAACGCGCACTTCACGTTCGAGGGCTGCGAGGGCGACTCGCTGCTGTTCCTGCTCGACTCGGGCGGCGTGGCGTGCTCGACTGGCTCGGCCTGCCAGGCGGGGGTGCCCCAGCCCTCCCACGTGCTGCTCGCCATGGGGCTGAGCGAGGCCGAGGCGCGCGGGGCGCTGCGCTTCTCGCTGGGGCGCACCTCGACACGCGCCGACGTCGAGCTGCTGCTCGACGTGCTTCCCGGTGCGGTCGAGCGCGCCCGCGGCGCGGGTCTGAGCTCAGCGGGGGTGCGCTGATGCGGGTGCTTGCCGCAATGTCCGGCGGGGTGGACTCCGCGGTGGCCGCTGCGCTCGCGGTGGAGGCGGGGCACGACGTCGTCGGGGTGCACATGGCGCTGTCGCGCAACCGGAACCAGTTCCGCACGGGCTCGCGCGGGTGCTGCTCGATCGAGGACGCCTCGGACGCCCGGCGCGCGGCGGACGTGCTCGGGATCCCGTACTACGTGTGGGACCTGTCCGAGCGGTTCGAGGAGACCGTGGTTGCGGACTTCCTCGACGAGTACGCCGCGGGCCGCACCCCGAACCCGTGCGTGCGCTGCAATGAGCACATCAAGTTCGAGACGCTGCTGGACAAGGCCACGGCGCTAGGCTTCGACGCGGTGGCGACCGGGCACTACGCGCGCGTTGAGACGCGCACCGCCGCCGACGGTCGCGCGGTGCGCGAGCTGCACCGCTCGCCCAACACCGCCAAGGACCAGTCCTACGTGCTCGCCGTCATGGGGCCGCAGCGCCTGGCCCGGGCGATCTTCCCGCTCGGGCACTTCGCGGACAAGGCCGAGGTGCGCGCCGAGGCGGAGCGCCGCGGCCTCGCCGTCTCGGCCAAGCCGGACTCCTACGACATCTGCTTCGTGGCCGACGGCGACACCCAGGGCTTCCTGCGTGAGCGGCTCGGGGCGGCGCCCGGCCAGATCGTGGACGCCTCGGGCGAGGTCGTCGGCGAGCACGACGGCGCGTATGCGTACACGGTCGGGCAGCGCAAGGGCCTCGGCCTCGGCCGGCCCGCGGCCGACGGCCGGCCGCGCTACGTGCTCGAGGTGCAGCCCGTGACCAACACGGTCGTCGTCGGCCCGGCGGAGCTGCTGTCGGTGGACCGCATCACGGCCGACCGTGCGGTGTGGTTCGACGGCGGGCCGGCCCCAGCGCCCGCCGACGCCGCGGACCAGGGGTGGTTCGGCTGCGAGGCGCAGGTGCGGGCGCACGGCACGCCCGTGCCGGCGACCGCCCGGCGCACCCCCGACGGCGGCATGGAGGTCCGGCTCGACGGGTCGCTGCGCGGAGTGGCCCCAGGCCAGTCCCTGGTGCTGTATGACGGTACGCGCGTGCTCGGGCAGGGGACGGTCACCGCGAGCGGCCGCCACCGGCCCACCCCGGGTGCACCGAGCGCCCGGACCGCCCCGGGTGCCCACGTGGGCCTCGGTGCGACGGCGGAGGCGCGATGAGCGCGCTGCCCGCCGGACCCGCCGCCAGCGGCGCCTTCTGGCCGGGGAAGGATCCGCTGGAGGCGCTGAGCGTGGTGCTCGGCGAGCTCACCGCCGCCCCGGAAGGCACCGGCCTGCCGTTCGTGCCGATTCTGGCGGATCGCGGTCCCTGGGCGGACCCGGTGGGGCGCACCGTGGCACTGCTGGAGGAACCCTTCGCCGAGCTCGGCCCGCACGGCTGGCGCCTGGCCGATCGCCCCGGCGGTGACCTGGAGCGAGCCCGGTCGCTGCTGGCGCAGGACCTCGACGCCCTCGCCGTGGCCGGACACGGGTATCGCGGGCCCCTCGTGCTCTCGGTCACGGGCCCGTGGACGCTGGCCGCCACGCTGTACCTCGCCCGCGGCGACCGGGTGGTCTCCGACGCCGGTGCGGTGCGGGAGGTGACCCTCGCACTCGCCGAGGCCGTAGCCCGCCTTGTCCGCGCCGTGCAGGGCCTGCTGCCCGGGGTCGAGGCGGTGCTACGCCTCGACGAGCGTCTGCTCGGTCAGGTGCGCGCCGGGGTGCTGCCGACCTTCTCGGGACATGCGCGGCTGCGCGCCGTCGACGGGCATGTGCTAGCCGACGGCCTGCGCACCGTGCTGGGGGTCGTTGCGGACACCCCCGTGGCGGTGACCGTGGGCGCCGGCGCGGCGGGCCTCGAACCGGCCGTGCACGCGGGGCCGGCCGCTGTCGGCATCGACCTCGCCGCCTCGGGCGGCGCCGGCGCCGCGGCGTGGAACGAGGGGCTGTGGACCGTGCTGGCCGGCGCCGTCGAGCACGGGACCGGGATCTGGGCCGGGCTGCCCCCGGTGGGAGTCTCGCAGTGCTCCGGACCCCAGGTGCGTCTCCTCGCGGACGCCGTCGCCGTCCCCTGGCGCCGGATCGGGCTACCGGTCCGGGACCTGGGCCGCGTCGTGCTCAGCGGCTCGTCCGCCGTGGGCGCGGCGCCCGACGTCCAGGCCGCGCGGGGCGAGCTGGCCGCGCGCATCCAGGCCGCGCGGATCCTGGCCGAGCTGGCGCACGGCTGAGGGGTCCCGGCCTGCGGACGCCGAGGTGGTTGCCTAGGCTCGTACCACCCCGGTGAGGTTCCCCGGGCCTCCGCGACCAGGAAGGACACGTTCCGCGTGACGCACGGACTGCCGACCATCCCCGAGGCCAGCAGAAGGCGGGCGCGTCGACCGGCCTGGTTCGCCCCCGCCCTCGTGGCCCTCGTTCTGTCGGGCTGCTCGGGCGGTGCTCCCGGACCTGCCGCCACCGTGACGGACACATCGACCGCGGCGCCGGTCGGCACGCCCGATCCGGCCCCGGAGGCCGTCGAGCTTCCGGGCACTGCCGTTGGCACCGTGGCCGCGTGGTTGCTCGAGCTGCTCAACGGTCCCGAGGACGTCACGGCCGCGGACGTGGACGGGCGCTTCGCCGAGGGCTTCACCCGAGAGGTCGGTGCCGACGACCTCGCGGCTCTGCTCAACAACCAGCTCCGACCGGCCGCACCGTACGTGCCCACTTCGTATGAGGGCGCTGAGGACCAGGCGGTGGTGCGCCTGCACAGCGACAGCGCCGATCCGCTGGACATGTCGGTCGCGCTCGACCGGGCAGGTCTGATCGCCGGGCTGCTCTTCGCCCCGGCGGTCGATCGCGAGCCGGCGACGAGCCTGGACGAGGTGACCGAGCGTGCCATGGCGCTTCCGGCCGACGTCGGCCTCCTGGTGCGCGTGGACGGGGACACCGTAGCCGAGATCGCTCCGAACGAGGCCGCCCCGCTCGGGTCGGTGGTCAAGCTCTACGTGCTCGGCGCCGTGGTCGAGGCGGTGGACGCGGGCGACCGGTCCTGGGACGACGAGCGCACGATCACGCCCGAGGTGCGGAGCCTGCCCTCGGGCGTGCTGCAGGATACCCCGGACGGCGCTCGGGTCACGGTCCGCGAGGCGGCCCAGGGGATGATCGAGATCAGCGACAACACCGCGACGGATCTGCTCGTCCGCGCCGTCGGGCGCGAACAGGTCGAGGCGACGGTTGAGCGCTTCGGCCACCACGACCCGGCGCTGCTGCAGCCGCTGCTGACCACCAAGGATCTGTTCGAGCTCGCCTGGGGCACCGACCGCTCACCCGCCGCGCGGTGGGCGGACGGCGATGAGCAGGAACGCCGCGCGCTGCTCGCGTCGATCGATGACGGGCCGCTCACCGCGGACGTCGCCAGCGTCACCGCCGAGGCTGTGTGGACAGACGGGCTGGACTGGTTCGCGAGCCCCGACGATGTGGTCGCCGCCCACCTCGCGCTCGACGCGATGGCGTCCGAGCACCCGCAGATCCATGAGATCCTCGGCGCCAACCCCGGCATCGAGGTGGACCCGGACGCCTGGCCGTACGTGGGCTACAAGGGCGGCAACTCGATCGGTGTCCTGGCCGGGTCCTGGATCGGCCAGGACGCGGATGGGCGCCGGATCGTGGTGGTGGCACAGGTGCACAGCGAGAACCCGGCCGACGTCGACGCGAGTGCGGTCGAGCTGTTCGGCCTTGCCGAGGACGTGTTTGCGCTGCTCGGCTGAGCGCTCAGGCCAGCTGCTCCCAGAGGAACTCGTAGGCCAGCGCCGCCATGTAGGCGGCCTGGGCGTTGTCCGCCGCGCCCCCGTGCCCGCCCTCGACGTTCTCGTAGTAGGTCACGTCCTTGGTGTGCTCGGCCAGCAGCGCCGCCATCTTGCGCGCATGCCCCGGGTGCACCCGGTCGTCGCGGGTGGACGTGGTCAGCAGCACGGGCGGGTACGTCCGGGCCGGGTCGAGCAGGTGGTAGGGGGAGAAGGTGCGGATGAACTCCCACTGCTCGGGGTCGTCCGGGTCGCCGTACTCGGCCATCCACGACGCCCCGGCGAGCAGGTGCGAGTACCGCTTCATGTCCAGCAGGGGAACCTGGATCACGACCGCCCCGAACAGCTCGGGATACTGCACGAGCATGTTGCCCGTGAGCAGCCCGCCGTTGGACCCGCCCTTGACGCCCAGATGCTCGGGCGCGGTCACCCCGCGGGCCACAAGGTCGCGGGCCACCGCCGCGAAGTCCTCGTACGCCCGGTGCCGGTTCGCCTGCAGTGCCGCCTGGTGCCAGGTGGGCCCGTACTCTCCGCCGCCGCGGATGTTCGCGAGTGCGTAGGCGCCGCCGCGCTCGAGCCACGCGCGCCCGAGCGTGCCTGAGTAGTCCGGCGTCAGGGAGATCTCGAAGCCGCCGTAGCCGTACAGCAGGGTGGGGGTGCGCCCGTCCGCCGGGGCGTCGGCGTGGCGCACCAGGAAGTAGGGCACCCGGGTGCCGTCCGCGGACACGGCGAAGTGCTGCTCGGCCACCAGCCCGGTCGTGTCGAAGAACGCCGGCATCGATTTCAGGGTGACGGGCGGGGCCGCGTCGGGCGCCGCCGAGCCGAGGTACAGCGTGGTCGGGGTGAGGAAGTCCGTGCCGACCAGCCACAGCTCGTCGCTGTCCTCGACGTCCACCGCGCTGGCGTCCACCGTGCCGCCGGGCGCGCCGGCCACGAGGGTTCGGGTCCAGGCCAGGTCGCCCGGAAGCGGCGGCGTGAGCACCTCGAGGCGGCTGCACACGTCGTCCAGCAGTGTGAGCACGAGGTGGTGCCGCGTCCAGGTGGCGCCGGCCAGGCTGG
>JBQGOU010000108.1:0-9616 GCA_052086865.1 Cellulomonadaceae bacterium | reverse complement strand
GACCGGATCCTGGACCAGGTCTGGCAGTCGAGCTGGGAGGGCGCGAGCCGCACGCTCGACACGCATATGGCCTCCCTGCGCGCCAAGCTGGACGAGCATGCGCGGATCACCACGGTGCGCGGGGTGGGGTATCGCCTGGAGACGACGGGGGCCGGCCCCGTCCGGGGGTGAGGGCGTGCGCCGGCGGATCGCGGTCCTGCTCCTCCCGCTGCTCGTCGTGCTCGTCGTCGGCATCGCGGTGCCGTTCGCCCTGCTCGTGGCCGAGCGCAACACCCAGGCGGTGCAGGCCGACCGCACCGGGGACGCGGCGCGCTTCGCGTCGATGATGGGCACCGTCGCGGGGGCCGAGCGCCTGGACGCGGAGCTCAGCGCCTATGCGGAGCTGTACGGGTCGCCCGCCTGGGTCCTGGGGCTCGGTGGCACTCGCGTGCACGGCTCGGGGCACCCGGTGCCCAGTGACCCGGCCTTCTCCGCGGCGCTGCAGAGCGCCTTCGCCGGGGACCGCCCGGGCGGCACGACGGTCGTGTGGCCCTGGCAGAGTGCTCCGCTGCTCGTCGTGGAGCCTGTGGGGCGCGACTCGCAGGTCACGGCCGTCGTCGCGATCGAGGCCCCCACGGCACACCTGCGCGGGCAGACCCTGCGCACGTGGGCGCTGGGGGCGGGCCTGCTCCTGGTGCCCGTGGGTGCGCTCGTCCTCGGCCTGTGGCCGGTGACGCGCTGGATGCTGCGTCCCGTCGACGACCTCGAGAAGGTGGCGGCGACCGTGCGCTCAGGCGACCTGGACGCGCGGGCCGACGTCGAGCACGGTCCTCCCGAGCTCCGCGAGCTCGCCAGCTCCTTCAACGCGATGGTCGCCACGGTGCAGCGCACGCTGCGCCGGCAGCGCGAGTTCGTCGCGGACGCCGCGCACCAGCTGCGCAACCCGCTCGCCAGCCTCCAGCTGTCCGTCGAGAGCCTGGGACCCTACCTGCGTGAGGCCGAGGCGCGCGAGGCCTACGACGATGCGCTCGCCGAGACGGTGCACCTGAGCGCAACCTTCGAGGCGATGCTGTCCTCGACCGTCGTTCTGGGCACCGCTCCGGTGCCCGACGGCGACGTCGGCCCGGTCCGGGACGTGCTCGCGGCGGGGGCGCCGCGCTGGCGCGCCGTGCTCGCCGAGGCGGGGATGACGCTCGAGGTGGAGACGGCCGACGCCGACCTCGTGCCCCGTCAGCCCGCCGGGGGCCTGCTCGCGGTCCTCGACGAGCTGGTGGCCAATGCCGCACGCCTGTCCGGCGGGTCGCGCGTCCGGGTCGGCGTCCTGGCGCAGGAGGAATGGGTGCGGGTCACCGTCGAGGACGACGGGACCGGGTTGGATGCCGCGGACCGTGAGTCCGCGACCGGACGCTTCTGGCGCGCCTCGCGGCATCAGAACGTGCCGGGCACCGGACTTGGACTGGCCATTGTTGCCGAGCTGCTGACCGACGTCGGGGGGCGTCTCGACCTGGCGGACGCCAGCCCGGGGCTGCGGGTCCTCCTCTGGCTGCCCGCAGCGCGCCCGGCTACGCCTTAACCGAGCGGAGCCAGGCCGCCGCACCCGGGTGCAGCGGGACGGGGGCCGTGGCGACGGCGGTGCGCGGGTTGATCTGCCAGGCCTCCGGCCGCAGCGACCGCAGCCGCGCGGCCTCCTCGAGCGTGGTGCGCACGAGGAGCTCCGCAACGTCGTCGGGCAGGTCGGGACGGGCGGCGAGCAGCGTCGGCACCGCAACCGTCGGTGTGGTGGCCGCTCCCGGGTAGACCGCCGTGGACACGACCACGTCGAGGTACTCCCCCCTGTGGGCGGCGTGCAGCCGGGCAGCCTCGTCCTCCAGGTTCAGGAAGCGGAACCCCTCGCCCGGCTGGTCGAGGAGCCACTCGACCGCGGGCGTGGGCATCGCGGTCAAGGTGATGAACGCCTCGACCTCGTCAGCGAGCAGCGCATGCGAGGCGTCCAGCTGCCCGAGCTCAATCGCCCGGACCTCGATGCCGGCCGCCTCGAGCAGCCGATCGGTGAGGAACCGTGTGCCGGAGCCGGGAAGCCCGACCGAGACCGGCAGGCCGTCGAGGTCGGCGAGGCGGCGCACGGGCGAGGCGGCCGGCACCACCACCTGGAGGACGGAGTCGAAGATCCGCAGCAGCGCACGGACCTCCGTGCGGCGTTCGGCCGCCACGTCCACGTTGACCAGGCCGAGCTCGACCTCGCCGGACAGCAGCAGGGCGAGGTTGTCGACGGAGGCGCCGGTCAACACCTGGGTCACGGCGGGTGCGTCCCAGACCTCGTTCCACAGCTCCACCAGGGCGCCACCCATCTCGCGGTACACCGCCCCCGCCGGACCGGTTGCCAGGCGCAGGGGCTGGGGGGCCGGAAGCGCACGAGAGCATCCGCCGAGCACCGCGGCGCCGGCGCCGGCCGCGGCCAGGGCGCCGAGCAGGCGCAACGCCTCGCGCCGGCTGATCCCGGGGGCGGAACGCATCGGTGCGGCTCCTCGTGTGAACGTCAGGTGAACCTCAAGTTCTACCAGCCTTCATTGCTGTGACCCAGGACACACCGCAGTGTGTGTGATCTGGGACACACGGCCACATCGAGGTGGGGGAGAGACATGGCACACATGACGGCGGCGCGGACGCAGCGCCCGAAGAAGAAGCTCTATCAGCACCTGTACTTCTGGGTTCTCGTCGGCATCAGCGTCGGCATCACGCTCGGCCTCGCCGCACCGGAGTTCGCCTCCGGTCTCAAGTGGATGGCCGACCTCTTCATCAAGCTCGTCAAGGTCGTCATCGCCCCGACCATCTTCGCCACGATCGTCGTCGGCATCGCGGGTATGGGGAACCTGGCCAGAGCCGGCGGACTCGCTCTGAGGACGGTGCTGTACTTCAACGTCACGACCGTCTTTGCACTCGGCATCGGCCTCGTCGTGATCAACCTGCTCAAGCCGGGCTCGGGCCTCGGCTACGACATCGCCTCCTTCGACTCCTCCGCCGCGAACACCGCAATCGAGTCCGCGGGCGAGGCGGGCGACGGCGGACTGACCGGGTTCGTCCTCGGCCTGGTGCCGAACTCGTTCATGAGCGCCTTCGTGGACGGGCAGCTGCTCCAGGTGCTGCTGCTCGCCATCCTGGTCGCCGCCGCCGTGACGATGCTGGGGGACAAGGCGGCCCCCGTGGTCAGCGCCCTGGACACGTTCGCGAAGATCATGTTCGGCGTCATCAAGATCGTCATGTGGGTCGCCCCGCTGGGCGCCCTGGGCGGCATCGCCTTCACGATCGGGGAGCACGGCTCGGCCATCCTCGGCTCGCTGGCCGCGTTCATGGGCTCCTTCTGGCTGACCTGCCTGTTGTTCATCTTCCTGATCCTCGGGCCCATCTGCTACGCCTCGGGCTTCAGCATCTTCAAGTACATCCGCTACATCAAGGACGAGCTGCTGATCGTGCTGGGCACGTCCTCCTCCGAGACGGTGCTGCCGCGGATGATGACCAAGATGGAGGCCGCCGGAACTCCCAAGCACGTGGTCGGCATGACGATTCCGACGGGCTACTCCTTCAACCTGGACGGCACCGCGATCTACATGTCGATGGGCGCGATTTTCATCGCCCAGGCCTTCGGCATCGACGTGCCGCTCGGCACCCAGATCGGGCTGCTTGTCTTCATGCTGATCTCCTCGAACGGGGCGGCCGGCGTGTCCGGGGCAGGCCTGGTGACCCTCGCGGCGTCCCTGGCGGCGTTCGACTCGGTGATCCCGGTCGCCGGCATCGCGCTGATCGTCGGCATCGACCGGTTCATGTCCGAGGGACGTGCGCTGACCAACCTGACGGGCAACGGTCTCGGCACCCTGGTGATCGCCCGCTGGACCGGGGACCTGGACCGCGAGCGGCTGAAGTTCGTGCTGGACAACCCGGGTGAGGTGGACGTCGACGCCCTGATGGCCGGTGAGAAGCGCGAGTGGTCCGACCTCAACGAGCTCGACCGCAAGATCGCCACCGACGAGGGCTATGTCCAGCACCTGGGCACCATCGACGGGCCGGAGCCCGCCCCGACGGAGCCTGCGCCCGCCCACGAGCCGGAGCTGGTACGCAGGTCCTGACGCCGGCTCGCGCGAGCGCGCTGCGAGGTCCATGCTGTCTCGCAGCCACTCGCCGAGGAGTCCCTATGAGCACCAGCCGCAGCATCTTCCGTCGCAAGAGCGTCGAGGAGACGCTCGCCACCACGACCGACCCCAAGCGTTCGCTCAAGCGTTCGCTGACCGCCTGGGACCTCGCGGTCCTCGGCGTCGCGGTCGCCGTCGGCGCCGGGATCTTCTCCGTCGGGGCGACGGCCGCGGCGTTCTACGCGGGGCCCGGCGTCATCCTGTCGTTCCTCATCGCCGCCACCGTGTGCGGGCTGGCCATCATGTGCTACGCCGAGTTCGCCTCGACCATCCCCGTGGCCGGCTCCGCCTACACCTTCTCCTACGCCACGATGGGCGAGTTCGTGGCGTGGTTCATCGGCTGGGACCTGATCCTGGAGATGATGCTGGCCGCAGGGGTGATCGCCAAGTTCTGGGGCGTGTACCTGGGCGACGCGTTCGGCCTGTTCGGCCTGGACGTGCCCATGCAGGTGTCGCTCGGTCCGGTGACCATGGACTGGGGCCCGGTGCTCATCGTCGCGCTGTTCACCGTCCTGCTGGTGATCGGCACCCGGATGTCGACGCGGTTCAACGCGGTGCTGACCACCCTGAAGGTGGGGGTGACGCTCTTCGTGATCGTCGTCGGGTTCTTCTACGTCAAGGCGGAGAACTACACCCCCTTCATCCCGCCGGCCGAGCCGGCCGAGGGCAAGACCACGATGCACCAGCCGTTGTTCGCGTTCCTCACCGGGTCCGAGCCGACGATGTACGGCATGACCGGCCTGCTCGCCGGTGCCGCGCTGGTGTTCTTCGCGTTCATCGGCTTCGACGTCGTCGCCACGACGGCGGAGGAGGCCAAGGACCCCCAGCGCACCATCCCCCGGGGTGTGCTCGGCGGGCTCGCCCTGGTCACGGTGCTGTACGTGCTCGTGACGATCGTCGTCACCGGCATGGTGCCCTACACCGAGCTCGCGGCCGCGTCGGACAGCCCGTCGCTGACGACGGCGTTCACGCTCGTCGGGGCGGACTGGGCAGGGCGCGTGATCTCCATCGGCATCCTGCTCGGGCTGACCTCCGTGGTCATGGTGCTGCTGCTGGGCCTGACCCGCGTCGTCTTCGCGATGAGCCGTGACGGTCTGCTGCCGCGCCGCGTGTCGCAGACCTCGCCTCGCTTCCACACCCCGGTCGGCCTGCAGATCGGCGCCGGGGTGATGGTCGCGATCATCGCCGGGTTCTTCGACGTCGGCTTCCTCGAGGAGATGATCAACATCGGTACGCTCTCGGCGTTCGTGCTGGTGTGCTTCGGCGTTCCGCTGCTGCGCAAGAGCCGCCCGGACCTGGAGCGCGGCTTCCGCGTGCCGCTGTCCCCCGGCCTGCCGATTGCGGCCGGGGTGGCGTGCCTGTGGCTGATGACGAACCTGACCGTGCTCACCTGGCTGCGCTTCGCCGCCTGGCTGGTGCTCGGCGCCATCGTGTACTTCACCTACTCCTACCGGCACAGCCGACTGGGTCGCGGCGAGCTGGATGTCCCACCCTCCCGCTAGCCTCACCGCATGCGCGTTCTGCACACCTCCGACTGGCACCTGGGCCGGACCCTGCACGGTGTCGATCTGCTCGAGCACCAGTCCGCCTTCCTCGACCACCTGGTCGAGCTCGTGCGCGCCGAGGACGTGGACGTGGTGCTGGTGGCCGGAGACGTGTACGACCGCGCGATTCCGCCGGTCGAGGCAGTCACGTTGCTCTCGGAC
This sequence comes from Cellulomonadaceae bacterium, assembly GCA_052086865.1. GTDB lineage: Bacteria > Actinomycetota > Actinomycetes > Actinomycetales > Cellulomonadaceae > Flavimobilis. The sequence goes on along the minus strand of JBQGOU010000108.1, from coordinate 3,747 downwards.
GCCTTGCGGCGCCTGACCGAGCGCACCCAGGTGGTGCTCACCCCGGGCAACCACGACTCGGCGACCCGCCTCGGCTTCGGTGCCGAGCTCATGCGGGACGGCCTGCACGTACGCGCCCGGCCGGACGAGGTGGGACGTCCGGTCGAGATGCATGCGGGCGAGGAGAGCGCGTACGTGTACGCGCTGCCGTACCTGGACCCCGACGCCGCGCGGTTCCGGCTCGCGGACGACGGGGCCGAGCCGTTGGCGAGGTCTCATGCGGCCGTCATGGGGGCGGCCATGGGCCGGGTGCGCACCGACCTGGCCCGCCGGCGCGCCGGCGACGTCCGGCGAGTGCCCGCGCTCGTGGTCGCCCACGCATTCGTCGTCGGCGGTCAGGTGAGCGAGTCCGAGCGGGACATCCGCGTCGGCGGGGTGGACAGCGTGGGCGCGCAGGTGTTCGAGGGCGTGGACTACGCCGCGCTCGGGCACCTGCACGGGCCGCAGCAGGTGCGTGTGGGCCCCGGGACGCTCGCGCGCTACTCCGGGTCACCGCTCGCCTACTCGTTCTCGGAGCGCCACCATGCCAAGTCCACCGTCCTGCTCGACCTGGGCCCGGACGGCGTACGCGGAGAGCCGGCGATCGTCCCGGCGCCGGTGCCACGACGCCTGAGCGAGGTCCGCGGCACGCTCTCGGACGTGCTCGGCGCCGCGGGCGAGGCCCACCTCGAGGACTGGGTGCGGGTTGTGGTGACCGACGATGCGCGGCCGGCCGACCTGGTGGCCCGGATACGGGCACGCTTCCCCCACGCCCTCGTGATCCAGCACGAACCACCCCGGCGGGAGACCTCCTCGCCCTTCGTCGCGGTCGGCGCGGCGACGGATCCGGCCGAGGTCTGCCAGGCCTTCGTCCGGTACGCGTGTGGGGCGGCGCCGACGCCCGGTGAGCAGGCGGTGCTGCGCGCGGCCGTCGAACGGGCCACGGCCGCCGGACGGAGCGCCTGATGCACCTGCACCGGATGCGCCTGTCCGCGCTCGGCCCCTTCCCCGGCGAGCACGAGATCGACTTCGGCGAGCTCGGCGCCGGCGGACTGTTCCTGCTCGAGGGCCCGACGGGCTCCGGGAAGTCGACCCTGATCGACGCCGTCGTCTTCGCGCTCTATGGCAAGGTCGCCTCGGCGGGTGCCACCGAGGAACGCCTGCGCTCGACGCATGTGGGCCCCGGGATCCAGTCGTTCGTGGACCTCGTCTTCGAGACCGGCAGCGGCATCTTCCGGGTGCGCCGCAGCCCGGCCTACGACCGGCCCAAGCAACGCGGCACCGGCACGGTGCGGCAGAACACGGCTGTGCAGCTGTGGCGCCTCTCCGCGCCCGACGCCGAGGACGGCGAGTCGCTGAGCACCCGTGCCGATGAGGTGGGCCCGGAGATCGTCCGCGCGATCGGCCTGACCCGTGAGCAGTTCGTGCAGACCGTCGTGCTACCGCAGGGGGAGTTCGCCACCTTCCTCAAGGCTCGTCCCGAGGACCGCGGCGGACTGCTCCAGCAGGTGTTCGGGACGGAGGTCTACCAGCGGATCCAGACTGAGCTGGTCGAGGCCCGCAAGGCGGCGGACCGCCGGCTCCGGGCGGCCCGGGAGACCATCTCGACCGCGGCGGCCTCCTTTGGCGGCGCCGCCGACCTGACCGAGGACGAGCACGCTCAGCTGCAGCGACATGTTCAGGGCGCCGACCCCGACGCGCTGCTGGAGGTCGTCGAGGCCCATCGCGAACGGCTCGGCACACTGCGTTGTAAGCAGGACGCCGCCGCCACTCGCCGCGCCGAGGAGCGCACCAGTGCGGCGGAGGCGGAACGCGGCGCCGCGGAGCGCCGTGCGGCCGCGCACCGCCGTGAGGAGCTTCTGCGGCGCCGTGAGGCGCTTGAGTCCGACGCCGCCGCTCAGGGCGAACGGGAGGCCACGATTGCGGCGGCCGAGCGAGCTAGCGCCGTCCTCGCCTACGTCGAGGCCGCTGACCGCGCGCAGGCGGATCTCGGCACCGCCGACGCCGCGCTTCACGATGCCATGGCGGCAGCTCCCGTGGACGGTGCCCTGGCGGGCTCGGACACCATTGACCTGGGAGCCGAGCTGGTGCGCCGCCGGGAGGCGCGGGACGCGCTGACTGCCGCCGCGGAGCTCGAGCGGGGTGTGCCGGGCCGCGAACGCGAGCTGGCGCGCGAGCGGGACCGGCTCGGCCAGGACGACGCGGCGTGCCGCGAGCTGGACGAGCTGATCGCCGCCCGCCCTGCACAGCGCACGGCGCTCGCAGCCGAGCGCGATGGCGCGCGGGAAGCTGCGGCCCGGCTCGAGGATGCGACCCGGCGGCTGGCCGACGCGCACCGCGCCCACGAGCACGCCGTGGCGGCTGGCGCGCTGGCGGTGCGGGCGCAGGAGGCGCGTGAGCGGCTCGAGGCGGCCACGGCCGGCGCCCGTGAGGCCGTCACCGAGGAGACCCGGCTGCGCCGCGCCCGGATCGCGGGCATCGCCGGTGAGCTGGCCGAGGAGCTTCGCGGCGGAGAGCCGTGCCCGGTGTGCGGCGCCGCGGACCATCCCCGGCCCGCCGCCAAGGGCGCCGATCATGTTGACGCGGCACAGGTCGAGGCCGCCGAGCACCGGCGCGCCCTCGCGGAGCGGACCCTCGAGGGGGCACGCCAGGCGCTTGCTGGGCTGGAGCAGGAGCATGCCGAGCGGCACGCCCTGGCGGGTGGTTTCGACGCACCGAGGGCGCAGGCCGCCGTCGAGGCCGAGCAGGCCGCCGTGTCCGGCGCCCAGCAGGCGGTGCGCACCGTCGCGGATCTCGATGCTCGGCTCGGCGACTTCGACGCGGAGACGGCCCGGCTCGAGGAACGGCGGCAGGAGGCCGGGGTCGTCCGGGACCGCCGCACCGGTCAGATCGACCGGGCGCAGCAGCTGCTGGACGCCGATTGCGCCACGCTGGCGGGGACCGTGGCCGCGCACGGCGGCGGCGCCGAGGGCCGTGCCGAGACGCTCCTGGCGGCCGTGACGGGAGACGTCGCGGCGCTCGAGGAGCTCGAGCAGCGACGGGCCGCACGCGAGCGCGCCCAGACCCGGGTCGACCAGTGCGCGGCCGACCTGCGTGCTGCCCTCGCCGAGCACGGCTTCGCCGGTGCGGAGACCGTGCGCGAGGCCGCTGTGCCTTCGGCGCAGCGGCGCGAGCTCGCCGCCCGAGTGCGGGCGTACGCGACCGAAGCCGCACAGGTGGCCGGAGGCCTGGCTGAGCCCGCGCTCGCTCAGCTTCCCGCGGACCTGAGCGCCGAACGGGCCGAGCAGGACCATGCGGCGGCGTCCGCGGAGCTGGCACGCGCCGTCACCGCGGCGGACCAGGCCGCTGGTGCACTGGCCCGGGTGGACGCGGTGTGCCGGCGCGCCGAGTCCGCGGCCACGGCGTTGGGCGACGCGGTGCGCGGAGCCGCCACGCTGATGACCGAGCTCGCCCCCGTCCTGCGGATGGCGAGCCTGGCCGATGCGACGTCGTCCGACAACGCCCACGCGGTGACCCTGGCCACCTACGTGCTGGCCCGGCGGTTCGAGGAGGTGCTCGCCGCCGCCAACCAGCGGCTGTCTCAGATGTCCTCAGGACGGTACGAGCTGCGGCGCAGCGACCAGAAGGAGGCCAAGGGCGGGCGCCGGCTCGGCCTCGCGCTGCGGGTGGTCGACCACGTCGGGGATCGTTCCCGCGACCCCGCCTCCTTGTCCGGCGGAGAGACCTTCT